>CAZZCM010000046.1:0-7393 GCA_964652445.1 uncultured Muribaculaceae bacterium
TCACGATTTAAAATGTTTTGATAATATGGTAAAAAAACTTAAAGAAAGAAACATTTTTGTAGTAGCCCACATTATTAATGGTTTACCTTTTGAAACCAAAGAAATGATGATTGATACAGTTAAACATTTAAATAAAATTGGAATCGATGGAATTAAAATCCATATGCTTAGTATTTTAAAAGATACCCCTTTAGAAAAAATGTATACAAAAAATCCTTTTCATCTACTTAGTAAAGATGAATATGTTGATATTGTCTGCGACCAACTTGAGTATTTAAACCCAAAAATTGTTATTCAAAGATTAACGGGTGACCCAATGGCCAGTGATTTGATTGGACCAGACTGGCTCGTTAAAAAAGTCCAAGTTTTAAATGACATTGATAAAGAAATGGTTAGAAGAGATTCTTATCAAGGAAAAAATGTCGCTGATTAGGAAATCTACGTAAAATAAAGACAGTTAACTTTCCTCGTTTACCTAATTGATTTGCCACTATAGTTTACTCCAAATTATTACAGACCTAGTTCCAAATAAAAGAAAATAGTTTTATCTATTTTCTATCAATGAACCAATTAGCACTAATGTCACAACTGCTACTCGATGGTGTTGGATCAGGCTTGTCTAATTTTACAAGAACTGGCACTTTAAAAGCACTACCAAAGGCAATACAATTACCTGGTTGTAACACTCTTAAACGCTTGACTATTTCATTTGTAATATTTGGAACCATTTCTCTAATGTAACTTATATCTCTTGGATGTAACATTTTAAAGATTAGAAAATTATTACATTGTGAGATTGATGTTTCTGATAAATCTGATGGTCTTTGTGAAATGAGACCTAATAGAACACCATATTTTCTTCCTTCCTTGGTAATTCTATCAAAAATATTGTAACCAAGAATATTGACATCACTATCATTTTGAACATATCTATGGGCTTCTTCTAAAATGATATGGAATGGTAGTGAAGCCCTTTTATCAAGATTTTTGGCATAATCAAATAATAATTTCGAATATATTTTGGTCAGTGTTTTAGCAAACCTATCATCAACATAATTGATATTAAAATTAATTATTTGGGCTTTACGTCCATTACCAACTAATAATAAATTTTTTATGTAATCGTCAATACTAATATATTCCTTATAGTCAAAGTATACAGCATAATCACTATTGATTAATGTTTGTAATCTAACTTTTAATACATTAGCTTCATCATATACACGTTCACTATTTAATGAGCCTTCAGCAATAAGCGCAAAATCTAAAGCTAATTTTAAATCATTTAAGCCATATTTAAATGAACCATCTGGCATTGTAAGTTCAATGCTGTCATCTAAAAACGACTGAACAAATTTAGTGATTAATTCCATTTCTCTAATTTTTCCACTAGCGTCAATTATTAAACATTGTTTTAATGTTCTAACATATCCTGGTTGATATATAGTTGAATCTAAATTTAAATCTTTAGTATTGTAATTTGATAACACAGAGAAAATTTGATCTCTTATAGTTGATGCTGGTTTTCCACTTGATAAAATATCTAATATAGCTCTAGCAATAATATCATTCTTTTGTTTAATGACTTCGCTTTCTTCCCTAGCAAAAACATTTACTAATTTTAAAGTTTTTTCAATAATTGGCAGTTGAGTTTGCTTTTCAACATTTAAAAGTAAAGCAATATCGTCAATACTCAATAACCATAGTGGAATTTTTAAAGTTTCAGAATCACTAAACTTTGTATTAGTTGTATAAGCCTTAAATGAAATTTCTGGCGTTTTTTTGCTAATGTCTTGGAAAGCATTGTGATACTCACCATAGGCATCAAAAATAAAGATGCTGGCTCTATAAGCAACCGTATTTTGCTTACTAAAAATACTTTGAATTAGGCGAGCAACCCCCCATGATTTTCCTGAACCAGTTGATCCAAAAATAGCAAAATGGCTTGCAAAAAAATCATTAATATTGAAAGCAATTTTGACACCTTCATATATTGGACTTGTACCTATATATAAATCCCTATTTTCTTTATAATTATCTACACTAATTATCATTGGAATTTTTTCTTTAGAAATTAGTTTGACCGACGATCCAAATGATGGTTTTCTAATTACCCCAAAGACAAATTTATTGTCAATTATTTCTCCAAGTAAATTTATATATGCAACGCCATTTTTTATATCAGTTATTTCACCGACAATCATCTTGCCATCATCTTCCATTATGACGTGTAAATTAACTAAATTTTGAAATTCATTTAATTCAATATTCAATTTAACTAGAACAGTATCTTCTTCTAGCCCCATTATTGTTCCTAACATGATATCACCCTATTATAATGTTATCACAAAGGCTTTGATGTGTAAAGAAAAAAGTGTTAGATTATCGATGGTCTAACACTTATTTTAACACTTTTTCTAATGTAAAGTTCTATTTTACAATCTTCTGTTGACTTAATAAAACCCAACCCTTTAACAACAATATCAGAGCCTGCTTTGACATTCAAATTATGGCATTCTAGATTCAATAACTTATCAATTTTTTTATAATATCTATCTATTTTTAAACTACTTGATATATAAAATATTAGATTTGTTCCTTTTGTAACATCTATTCTAAATAAGTTATCCACAATAATTGTTTGATCTGTTTTTACTTGAATGACAATTGGCTTTATTTCCTTTCTTGGTAATACCTTATTTAAATCATCACTATTTAAGTTTAATATTATACTACCTTCATCTAGTAAACCAGGAGTATCAATTATTGTTAATCCATCATTTATTTTGACATCAATTAAATCTAAAGTTGTCGATGGCAGAATACTAGTAGTAATTTCAGTTTGGCTTTCGCCATAGTTTTTGATTAGTTTATTGATTAAGGTACTTTTACCAACATTTGTATACCCTATTACATAAACATTTTTACTAGTTTTATGTTTATTTATTTTTTCATATAATAAATCTAAATTATAATTGTTTTTACTGCCTACTACTACTTTATCAATAATGTTTAGGTTCGCTTTTATTTTATTTAATAGTTTTATTTCATCTAAATTTCTGGGAATTAAATCTCTTTTAGCTAAAACTAATAAAACAGGATTTTTAATTTTTAATTCATTTAAACTTTCAGTATTCAAAAAGTCAGTTACTAATATTACTAAGTCATTTGTTTTTTCAATTTGCTTTATAATATTTAAGTAGTATCCATTATCTTTGTCAATAAATTTATAATCATTATAATGTCTAATTCTAAAACATCTTTCACATAGGTTTTTGGTTAAATCTTTAACATAGCCTTCTTTATTTTTATCTTCATTTTGAAGGATGGCTCCACATCCTATGCATTTAGTCATAGTATCTTCCTTTACAGAAAAGATTTTTATCCCTTAATTTTTTCATCTTTTTGTTTTCCATATGACGGAATATTTTTGATAGTGGATGATCTTTGTTTGACGATGGATTAACTAAAATAGTCGTAATCCCCATTTTATTACCTCCTACTACATCGGTTAAAAGTTGATCGCCAATAATAGCTATTTCAGTTAATTTAAATCCACTATTATTTATTACTTTTTTTAATTTATTTTGCATTGGTTTACAAGCAAAATGAATAAATTCAACATTTAATATATCGGCTATTTTTTTTACACGTTTTTTGGGACTGTTTGAAAAAATAATAACTTTAAATCCTTTTTGTTTTAAACTGATGATTAATTCTTTAGCTTTGGCTGACAATTCATCTGATTTTGCTGGAATTAAAGTATTATCTAAATCGAATAAAAGTAATTTTATTCCTCTACTTAATAATTTTGTATAATCTAGAGTGTAAATACTTTTTTGATATATATCTGGCATATATTTTTCCATAGTATCCCTCCATACTTATATAATAACACATTTGATAGGCGATGGGCAACTTTTTTTCTGACATACAAAGGAAAAATTAACATTATAGTTAACGCCAATTTATCGCAGAATATACCACCAATATTATTTTCGATTGTAATAGTCTTGTAGTTTTTTTCTCATAATCTCACTTCACAACTTTGAACAAAATTCAATATGACATTCTATTTACGAAAAAACAAGCTTTGTACTTGTTATATTGTTATATCACCTGTCAATATATCTTTTAAATATCTCAAATAAAGCTCACCAATATTGGCTTTTTTTATATCCGTTTTAATAGTTAAGTCAATAGTTCTAATATGTTTACCATTTTCTTTGATGTTTAATTTACCAACGACATCACCATTCTTGATAGGTGCCGTCAAATCGTTTAATTTTACTTCATATGTGGCATTGCCGACTTTTTCACTTTTCTTTCTTAATACTGTAGCTTCATCTTTTGGAACAACTTCAACATATTTTTGCTTAGCTTTTGTAACTTCATACTTCCCTAATGATTGTTTATTTTTTAGTAAATCTTCAACTTTATATTGAGCAAACGAATAATCTAACATTTCGCTTACTTCTTTATTTCTAGTTTTACTATCTGGTTCACCCATAACTACAGCAATAATTCGCATTCCATCTTTTTTAGCTGTCGCTGTTAAGCAGTATCCAGCATCTTTAGTATACCCAGTTTTTAAGCCATCGACTCCATCATAAAATCTAACTAGTTTATTAGTGTTGACCAACCATATTTTTTTATCAGTGTTCTCTCTTAAATAGTCTTCATATATTGATGTGAATTCTAATACTTTTTTATGTTTGACCAATTCCTTGGCAATTAGTGACATATCTCTAGCACTTGAATAGTGGTTGGCCGCATCTAAACCATGTGGAGTTTTAAAGTTAGTATTTTTTAAATTTAATTCTTTAGCTCTTTTATTCATCATGTCAACAAAACCTTCTTCACTTCCCGCAATAGCTTCACCTAAAGCCACAACAGCGTCGTTTCCACTGGCAATGGCTACACCTTTAAATAAATCTTGGACAGTCATTTTTTCACCAGTTTCTAATAAGATTTGGCTCCCACCCATACTTGATGCATTCTCACTTACAGTAATTTTTTGATTCCATTTTAATACCCCGTTTTCGATATTTTCAATAATTAAAAGCATACTCATCATTTTAGTCATACTAGCAGGAACTAGTTTTTCATCAGCATTTTTTTCATATATGATTTTTCCTGTACTAGCTTCTATTATAATTGCTGATTTGGCATTTTCCGCTAATTTTAACTCTTCAGCCCTTACATTAAATGGAAAAATAAATAAGGTACTTAACATTAATAATACTAATATTCTTTTCATAATCCACCTCTATTTAAAATTATGTCATTTTATCTTTTATATACTAAAAATATCAAACAAGAAAAAGAAAAAAAGAATAAAATCTTTCTAGAAATTATTCTTTTACTAATGATAAATATGTATCAATTGCATACTTAGTTATGTTACTTCTATTGATGATACCAACCATTTTGCCATTTTCCATAACTGGAGCTTTCTTCAAATGATTATCATTTAAAATTTTACAAACTTCTTCTACACTAGTATTTATATCGATAGTAATGATTTTCTTTTTAGCTACATCTTTAGCTGAGCTTTTCATTAAATTAGCTAATTTATCATCAAAAGCATTTTCTTCATTAATAGCGGCAAATGAATAAGCATTAATGAACAATGGATGTGCTTTAGATAAGTATCGCATAATATCACCATCACTGATAAATCCCACTAGTTTACCTGTTTTATTTATTACTGGAACTCCACTGATTTTCTTATCAGAAATTGTTTTTAATACAGTTAATAAATCATCTGTATCTTTAACTGTAAAGACATCTTTTTTCATAATAGTTCCTAAAGTAACATGTTTGATAACTTTAGTATTTTTCTCATAACGTTTAACACTTAATGATATTATAAACCCAATTATAGCGACTACAGTAGCTACTAAAAGAGTCACTAAGAAAGCAGTAGAAAGTCCTTCTAATTCTGAAGTGCCACTTGCCATACTAACACCTATCATTAAAGAATAAACTCCAGTGAATAATGAAGAACCTACACATCCAGCGATTTGGAATCCAGTACTCATCATTGTTACACCGTGTGGGTTTTGTTGTCTATTTAAATGTGATAAAGCAAAGCTTTGAACTGGTCCAATAATGAAAGCCGAACCAATTATTACAGGGACATATAAAATTCCGATTAATAGTAATGAATTGGCTTCTCTAGTTAAGCCTAACAAAGCAATGAAAATAAACATTAAGAAGAAACCTATTGGTAGAATTTGTTTAGCCCCACTCTTGTCATAAATTTTTCCAGCGATTGGAGAAATGATGCATGAGCAAACAATAGCTGGGAATAATGTAAGTGAAGCAGTAAAGGCCTCTACATCTAAAGCATTTTGAATATATAATGGCATGATTATATTCATAGCAAATACTAATGTTAACGCTAACATGTTAAGAGTGATTCCAATTGTAAATTCTTTTACTTTTAACGGTTCTAAACTGATTAGTGGATCTTTTATTTTATTTTGTCTTCTAACAAAGAATATTAGTGATACTATACCAATTACTAATCCCGCTATAGCTACTAAAAGATTTCCTTGGAATATTGTTGATACTCCATATAAAATACATATTAAAGCTAAACTTATGAACATAACTGATGTTACATCTAGTTTTGGATTTTCTGTTTTTTCTGTCTTACCTAAGATAATTGTTGCCATAATAAATAATATAAAGGTTAAGGTAACGAAAGCCCAAAATAGGATATGCCAACTTCCAATACTAAGTAATGCACCTGCACCAATGATACTTAATGATGGTCCTAATGTTGTCATTGCTCCCATAATTCCCATATAAGTTCCAATTTTTTCTTTTGGCACAATACTTAAGGTTAAGTTCATTCCAATTGGAATTAACATGCCTGTTCCAAGTGATTGAATAATACGTCCAGTTAGAAGTATTTCAAAGTTTGGCGCAAGAGCACAAATTAAGCTTCCAATAATTAGTAAACTAACCGTAAATAAAAATAATGGTTTAGTTTTAAATTTTCGATACATAAATGATGAAATAGGTACCATTATTGCTGCACCTAGCATATAAGCTGTTGTAAGCCATTGAACAGTCCCTACTGATACGCCAAAATCTCTCATTATTGGTGTGAAAGCAACATTTAAAAATGTTTCATTAAAGGTTGCTAAAAAAGAGGCTAAAGCGGTTACAATTAAGACTAATGCAGGCTTTTTGTTTTTCATATTTTTTCCTCCCTTACTTATAAAAGCCAAAGAAAAAACACATACAGTGCCCCAAATCGTATCAGTTTTGCGTGCTTGGTGCACTACGTGTGTCCTTTGGCTTTCATTTACGAAGTTAATTTTATCACATTTTTTGTTTTTAAGTCAAGCATATTTTTTGAGAAATTTTACATGATTTT
>CAZZCM010000047.1:0-7249 GCA_964652445.1 uncultured Muribaculaceae bacterium
CGGCGGAGATTGTTTATAATAGGGTTGATGCTAATAAAAATAAGATGGGACTTACTACTTGGGAAAATTCTCCTGATGGAAAGATATTAAAGTCAGATGTTATTATTGCCAAAAATTATTTAGATGAAAAAGAAATAAAAAATTTAAATAATTTAGTTAACTTATTTTTAGATATTGCTGAAAATAATGCAGAAAGAAATATTACAATGTATATGGAAGATTGGAAAAATGAGGTTGAAAATGCTTTAAAGACTTTCCATTATGAAGTATTAAAAGGTAAGGGAAAAATTTCACACAAGCAAGCAGTAGAAAAAGCAGAAAGTGAATATGAAAAATATAAAGTTATTCAAGATAAAAATTATGTTTCTGATTTTGATAGATTATTAAATCAAACAAATCAAATTGAAAATAAATAATTTGCACATACGCTCACCCAGACATTGTATTTGAATTTAGGATGTGATTAGTCCAAAATTTAAATTTATTTTTGTTTTTATAGTATATTTTTGTTTGAATGTCGCATTATATTGTTGGAGGTATAGAAATGGAAGAAAATATTAATGCGTTAGATGAAACTCATAAGGGTGCTTGTATGGGGATGGATGCTATTTCGTTTGTGCTTGATAAAGTGGAGGACGATGATTTAAAATCGGTACTTGATAAGGAATATAATCAATATAAGGAAGTTTCTCTGGAAATTGAAAAGATTTATCCACAGTATAATGATGGAAAGCCACATGAAACTGGTACTATGACTAAGGTTATGACTTGGTATGGTGTAGAAATGAAAACTTTAACTGATCAAAGTAATTCAAAGGTTGCAGAGTTACTTTTGCAAGGAGTAAATATGGGAATTATTGAAGGAAGGAAAATTTTAAATCATAAAGAAATTGATGAGACAGTTAATGGTATAATTTCTAAATTTGTAAAAATGCAAGAGAGTTTTGTAGAAACGCTGAAGCAGTATTTATAGTAATTGGCTATCTAATGATAGGCCTTTTTTGATTGATTATTTTTTTTCTTTATTATATAATATAAATAGCTTATATAAGAGGTGTTTTTATGGGAAATGAAGTGTTTGTTAAGGCAAATGATTTTATAACTAGATATCCTGGAACTGTGGCATGGCGTTTGAAGGCACATTGTAAGGTGGCACAAATGCATATTAATGATGATGAAGAGGTTCTGTATGTTTTTGCTGCTCAAAAGGGTCCTAGTGTTTTTGATATTATTAGTACGCATGTGGTTGTACTGACTAGTAAACGTTTAGTAGTGGCTCAAAAAAGATTGTTTTTTGGTTATTTTTATTATAGTATTACGCCTGACATGTTTAATGACTTTACAATTAAAATGGGGTTAATATGGGGAAGAGCTATTATTGATACTATTAAGGAAACAGTGGTTTTATCTAATCTTTCTCGTGGAGCATTACTTGAAATTGAAACTGTTTTATCAAAATATATGATGCAGAAGAAAAGGGAATATGAACATGGTATTACTGCTAATAAGAGCGAGCAAGTTGATGATGAATTAAAGAAAATATCCAGTGAGGGCGGAGAATAATTATTTTTCGCCTTTTTCCCTAAAGATATGGATTATAGTGATAGGAGGTTAGCTTTATGAAGTTTCTGCTTAAGACTTTGGCGATTTTGCTTGTGGTATTGTTTGGCCTAAAGGTGGTTATTTATTTGGTTGACGATGGTCATGAAGTTAGTTATTCGGTTGGAAATTTTAAGGTAGATGAAGTTCTTAAAACTAATAGTTTATATGATACGGATGATTATTATTTTACTGTTACTCATGAAGATTTTAAGATGAATTTTCAGGTGCCTGTTAGTTATAATAAGGCTGAGGCTATTATTACTAATATGAAATATGAAAAAGTGGATAATATGCATTGTGTTATGCCTATTTTTAAGGGTGGTAAAGTTTATACAGATATTATGTGTTTGAATAATGATAAGGAAATTTATTTTTATCATGATTTATCTGACAGTGGAAAAAAATCGCTTGCTGGATTTGTTAAGTCTTTAAAGAAATATGGCTATGATCCTAATGATTATGTGGATAAAGCCAAAGCTAGAAAGTTATCTAATACACAAGAAATATATGAGGATAATATTGTGGAAAACCACTATATGGCAATGGAAAATTATAAAGGGCTTAGTTTAATTAATAATAAAGAAATTTCAGTTAAGTTATTTGATAATGATGTTTATAAAAAAACAGTAAAGATTTTTGGCGATAAATATTATATTGTAGCTGATTATAATGAGGAATATAGTTTTAAGATTTTCTATGTAGTTAATATTATTAATGGTAATGTTAAGGAAATACGTAGTTATGATGACATTTCTTTTGATTCGGTTATTGAGGGCTATGTCGGGGATGATATATATTTATTTGATAAGGATGCAGAAACTCAATATAAGGTTAGTTTGAAATATGAGAGTGTTGAAAAGGTGTCTAGTAATGATAAGATTAAGTATTATAATGGAAAGTGGGGCACTATGACACTTAATGAGGCTCTTGAAGGCAAGAAGTTTGATAATTATTATACTTCAATTCCTGAGGGTTATGAAGGAGCGGTATGCTTGGGGAAAGATACTGGATATTGTTATTACTATAAAAAGAATACTAGTGATGAATATTTAGTTTATCGTGGTGATGTGCAAAATCCTAAACTTAAAACTTATTTGTTTAAGACATCTGCTTTGGAAAGTATTATATATTTGAATAATTATATTTATTTTAAAGATGGTAATAAGGTCTATTATTATTATGATAAAGGTGTTAGGAAAGTTTTATCTAATTCGGAATTTGAGTTTAATGAGGATATTGTTTTTGGTGTATATATTAAGTGATTTTAATGATTAGGTGGTGATGACAATGACTAATTCTTCAGCTGGGAAATTGGGACTTGTTTTGTCTGGTGGTGGCTCAAAGGGAGCGTATGAAATTGGGGTTTATTTGGCTTTAAATAAGCTTGGTAAAAATCCTAATGTAGTGACAGGAACGTCGATTGGGGCGATTAATGGAGTGTTTATTGTTCAAAAGGATATAAGAAAGGCTTTGAAACTTTGGAAATCTATTTCGTTTGACAAGATTTATGATAACTCGTCTTTTCCGATTTGTGATAATCCGGCATTGGCTGATGTTTATAAACTTTATGCCAAGTCATTTATTACTGAAGGTGGGATGGATATTAGTAAGATTGAGCTTATTTTTGATAGGTTGTTTAATCCTCGCAAGTTTTTTTCTTCGGAGATTGATTATGGTTTAGTTACTTATAATTTGTCTTTGAATAAGCCAGTTTTGATGACTAAAGCTGATTTAAAACCAGATACGGTTAAGGATTATGTGATTGCTTCGGCTTCTTGTTATCCAGCGTTTAAACCGCATGTGATTGATGGACAGTTATATATTGATGGTGGTTATTATGATAATTTACCAATTAATTTAGCTGTTTCTCTTGGAGCTGAGGAGATTATTGCAGTTGATTTGAGAGCGGTTGGATTTAAAAGGCCTGCTAAAACTGAAGTACCAATTACGGTGATTTCTCCACGGAATAAGATTGTTTCGTTTTTAGTGTTTGATGAGATGAAGTCTCGTGAGGCTTTGAGGTTTGGTTATAATGATGCGATGAAAACTTTTGGGGCTTATGATGGTAATTTATTCACTTTTAAGAAACGAAATTTGGTGCAGAATTATAATCGTTATGGTGATAAGTTTGCGGATAAAGTATATTCTATTTTGGCTGATATTGATAGTGGCATTTTAGGGAAGGTTGTCTCTAGTTCTATTTTTCAGTCGATTGTTAAGGATAAACTATCTTATCGAAGTTTTAATGAATTGGTTGAAAAAGCTGGGGAATGTTTTAATTTTCCAGAGGATGTTCTTTATAATATTAAGACG
The DNA here is from genome assembly GCA_964652445.1 of uncultured Muribaculaceae bacterium. Taxonomy (GTDB): domain Bacteria; phylum Bacillota_I; class Bacilli_A; order RF39; family UBA660; genus Coprosoma. The sequence goes on from CAZZCM010000047.1 coordinate 3,916, forward strand.
TATAATAAGGGTTTAAGGAGTGAATTATTTAAGGTTAAGGCGATTAATGTTTCGGATATTGGTCTTAAAATTAAGAAGAGAAAGTTTAAGGAAATTATTGATGTAAGGCCGATTATTAGAATGTTTTATGATGCAATTGTGTCTGACAATGTTCGTGATGTTTTTAAATATTTACCAGTGTTTGCGGATGAATTTTTAATTGCGCTTTATATTTATATTTTGAAGCAAAATGGTCATGGTGTTTATTAGAGTATTTATTTTGTGATATTTGTGTTATAATTTTAAATGAGGAAAGGTGAGATTTATGCGAAAGACAGTTTTGACGGGGCTTAGACCTACGGGAAATTTACATTTAGGGCATTATTTTGGAGCGGCTCAGAACTGGCTTAAGCTTCAAGATGAATATGATTTTTATATGGAAATTGCGGATATTCAAGCTTTAACTGATAATTTTGATAATCCGGAAAAGGTACGTAAGAATGTACGTGAGGTGACGATTGATTTATTATCAATTGGTATTAAACCTTCGAGTGTTCATTTATATATTCAGTCAATGATTCCTGAGATTGCGGAACTTACGGTTATTTATTCTAATTTGGTTACGATGTCTAGATTGTATCGTAATCCGACAGTTAAGGCTGAAATTGCTCAAAAGAAGGCTTTGTTTGGTGATGGAGGGGAGAGTGTGACTTATGGATTTGTCGGCTATCCTGTTTCACAAGCGGCTGACATTACAGCGTTTGATGGACAGCTTGTCCCTGTTGGCGATGATCAACTTCCTTTGATTGAACAGTGTCGTGAAATTGTTCGTAAGTTTAATTCTATTTATGGTGATACTTTGGTGGAGCCAGAGCCTTTATTAACGCCAACACCGCGAATTAAGGGGTTAGATGGTAATGAAAAGATGGGTAAAAGTTTAGGTAATGCGATTTTTCTGGTGGATAATGAAGAAGTTATTACTAAAAAGGTTATGGGAGCAGTGACTGACCCTAATAGGCTGCATAAGGATGATCCAGGTAATCCAGATGTATGTATGGTTTATTATTATCATAAGTTGATTGGTAGTAAGAATTTAGAAACTATATGTGGTGAATGTAAACGTGGTGAACGTGGATGTGTGGCTTGTAAAAAGGAACTTATTAAAAATATGATGGAGTTTTTAAAACCGATTCATGAGAAACGTGAATATTATCAGCAGCATCCTGAAATTGTTGATAAAGTGCTTATGGAAGGGACTGAAAAGGCTAGAATTAAGGCTAATTTGGTTATGGATTCGGTTCGTAAGAGTGTTAAAATTGATTATTTTGAAAATGATTAAATGAATATTGTGGTTTAATCATTTTTTGATGGCTTTTGTTATATATTTTAATATGATAAAAAATATTTTTAAAGGTTTTATTATTGGTGTTGGAAAAATTATTCCGGGTGTTAGTGGCAGTATGTTGGCTATATCGATGGGGGTGTATGAGCGAGCCCTGGGAATAATTTCGAGTATTAGAAAGGCTAGATGGGGTGATTTTGTTTTTTTACTTACACTTGTGGTGGGGATTTTTATTGGTATTTGTGTGTTTAGTAAAGGTGTAAAATGGATTTTATCTGTTTGTTATCTTCCGACAATGTTACTATTTATTGGCTTAATACTTGGGGGTATTCCTGATATTGTCAAAGAAATGTATTCTGGTGGTTGGACTTCGATTGTCAAGATTAAGTATATTGGTGTTTTTTTGTTATCTTTTTTGTTTTCATATTTTATTACGCGGCTTGGTGCGGGCACTTTGGATATTAGTGATGGTATTGATGAGGGGTTAGGTTTTGGTAGTTGGTTTAAAAAGGTTTGTTTGTTTTTGATGATTGGACTGATTGAGGCTTTTTCTTCTATTGTACCAGGTATTAGTGGAACGGCTATTTTTATGTCGCTGGGATGTTATGAATTGTTATTATCTTTTTATGAAAATATTTTTAATCCAGCTTATTTTGTGTTTGGTATTTTCTTTTTTGCTGGTGTGTTGGTGGGAGTTGTAGTTTTAGCTAGGATTATAACGTTTTTGTTTCAAAAATATAAGTGTGGGACATACCTGGCGATATTTGGATTTATGATGGCTTCTATTGTTGTTATGTTAATGATGGCTTTTGGAGTTAGTGGTGATTTTTCTGTTTATGCCTATGGTTCGGTGAAGATGAATAATTTTATTGATTTTGATAATTGTTATTGGCTGAGTATTGGTCGCTTGATTTTTTGTGTATTTTTTGTTTTGATTGGATATTTTTTTGGTTTTAAAATAAATCACTTATTGGCAAATGATTAGGTTAAATGCATACAATTTTATTAGGAGGTTTATGTATGGAAAAGAAATTACCAGGTGTATTTGCGAATAAGATTGAAAAAGAGGTGGGAAATAATAAGAGTGTCTTTTATTCTAATGGCGAAAATTTAGTCCGTTTTGATGGTTCGATTGATGGTGATCAAGGTGATGATTTTAGAGCAAAAGCTAGGGAGAACTTGGTAAAGCCTAAAAATATTAATCAGAAGATAAATGATATTTTTAAATCATCTCAATATGTTTATAAGGCTGATGTTCAGCTAACGCTTAAAGATGGAAGTGTAACTAAACGTATTGTTGGTAGAAATTCTAATTATTTGATTACTATTGATAATGAACTTATTCCTATTTCTGATATTATTGATATTAAGCGTCAATAGTGAAAATTTATTAAATAAAAAAGCTTTCGGTTTTATTCGAAAGCTTTTGTTTGTGCATGTTAGATGCATTCTACGAATGTATCTTGTAAGCATCTTAAACAACAAACGCAGTTTAAATTCATTGTAAAGAAACTATTAGTAGCTACGTATGGTATTGTAGTTGCTTCAGCTGTGTCTGGATTGTTTGCTAATACCCTGAATGTTGCGCAGCAACCGTCTACTTTTTCTACTCTGAATACACTTGAGCATGTTACACCTGCATCACCACATACGACATTTTCTTTTGTGGTTGGCATACTCAATGGTGTTATGTTTCCGCAGCAAGTATATAACATGATTGGTCTTGTGTTGCAACCTACTGTAGACACTGAGCATCCTAAGAAGCCACGATCACAGGTATCTAAGCATGCCTCGTTGCATTCTGCGTTGTCTTGTAAGATGTTTATAACAGTTAAGATTTCAGAAATGCATTTGCAGCTGTTTGAATTGTTATTATCATTACACATATAATCCACCCCTTCATTTATTCTCAATATAACATATGCGGAATATTTTAAAGGGTGTAAATGAATTACCCAAATGCGTAAAAAAAGAATTTTATCATTTTTTTGGTTATTAAATTATTTTCACTTT
>CAZZCM010000048.1:0-7030 GCA_964652445.1 uncultured Muribaculaceae bacterium
TTATTTGATGAAGTAGAGGGAGAGGACAAATAGTGTCCCTTTTTCATACATTAGGAACTAGGTCCGCAATAACTTGAAGTAAACCATAGCGGAAATACCCACGAAAATAAGACACTGTAGTGTCTTTTTAATATACTAACAGACTTTTGTTCGTGGTAGTATATTGTAATAAACATTGACAGATGTGGTATAATAGTCTATGAAATCTGGTGATGATAGACTAATTGCTTTTACCTAGTGTTATCAAGATGCTTTTGTAAAAAGAAGAGGTGTTACAAATGGATGAAATAATTATTAAAGGTGCTAGAGAAAATAATTTAAAAAATATTGATATTACTTTACCTAAGAATAAACTTATTGTAATGACTGGTGTTAGTGGAAGTGGTAAAAGTAGTTTGGCTTTTGACACAATATATGCTGAAGGACAAAGAAGATATGTTGAAAGTTTGAGTGCTTATGCAAGGCAGTTTTTAGGTGGTTCTGAAAAACCTATGGTTGATAGTATTGAGGGGTTAAGTCCATCTATAAGTATTGATCAAAAAACAACACATAAAAATCCGCGAAGTACGGTAGGAACAGTTACAGAAATATATGATTATTTAAGATTATTATATGCTCGTATTGGTGTACCTTATTGTCCTAATCATCATATTCCAATTTCTTCACAAAGTATTGAAGAAATGGTTAATGATATTCTGAATTTAGAAGCTGGAACAAAAATCAGAGTTTTAAGTCCAGTTATTGGTTTAGAAAAGGGGACTCATAAAGATTTATTAGATAATCTTCGTAAAGATGGTTATGTTAGAGTTGTTATTGACGATGTAGATTATGATTTATCAGAAGAAATTAATTTGGAAAAAAACAAAAAACATTCAATTGAAGTTGTTATTGATAGATTAGTAATTAAAGATGAAATTAGAAGCCGTTTATATGAAGCTGTAGAAATGGCGGTTAAGCTCGGTAAGGGAAAAGTTTTAATTGATTTGATTGGTGGAGAAAAGATTTTAATGAGTGAAACTTATGCTTGTCCTAAATGTGATTTTTCTTTACCAGAACTTGAGCCGAGAATGTTTTCTTTTAACGCACCTTATGGGGCTTGTCCTGATTGTAAGGGCCTGGGCATCAAATATAAAATTGATGAGGATTTAGTTATTCCTAATAGGGAACTTAGTATTAATGAAGGCGCGATTAAGGTTATTAATAATAGCGATGATAATAATATTATGTTTACGAATTTAGCTACAGCTTGCATGCATTATGGAATTGATATGGATATGCCGATTAGTAAACTTACAAGGAAAGAACTTGATATTGTTTTATATGGTACTAATGATATTTTGACTTTTAATTATATTTCTAAAAGTGGGAATAAGAGGACAAACAAAGGTGTTTTTGAAGGAATTATTACTAATTTGGAACGTCGATATATGGAAACTAAAAGTACTTGGATTCGTGAGTGGATTGAGAATTATATGACAGAACTTAAATGTCCTAGATGTCATGGTGCGAGACTTAATGAACGTGTTTTATCGGTTTTAGTTGGTGGGAAAAACATATATGAACTTGTATGTATGAGTATTAAAGATATTATGATTTTTTTTGATAAAATAAAATTAACTAAGCAACAACAAGAGATTTCCGAGTTAATTATCAAGGAAATTAAATCTAGATTGGCGTTTTTAATTAATGTTGGTCTTGAGTATTTGACTTTATCGCGTGAAGCAGGGACTTTATCTGGTGGTGAAGCTCAGCGTATTAGATTAGCTACTCAGATTGGTTCTAGATTAACTGGTGTTTTATATGTTTTGGATGAGCCTTCAATTGGATTACATCAAAGGGATAACAAAAGACTTATTGATTCGCTTAAGGAAATGCGTGATTTAGGTAATACTTTGATTGTGGTTGAACATGATACTGATACGATGTTGGCAGCTGATTATTTGGTTGATATAGGGCCTAAAGCTGGGGTTCATGGTGGATGTATTGTGGCCAAAGGGACTCCAGAGGAAGTAATGAAGAATCCTAATAGTTTAACTGGTAAGTATTTAACTGGAAAGGAAAAGATTGCGGTTCCTACTAAGAGAAGAAAGGGTAATAAGAAATATTTAGAAATTAAGGGAGCAACTGAGAATAATCTTAAAAATGTTAATGTTAAATTTCCACTTGGTAAGTTTATCTGTGTGACGGGGGTAAGTGGAAGTGGTAAAAGTACCTTAGTTAATGAAATTTTATATAAGGCAGTTTCTAATCATTTATATCGTAGTAAAGCTAAACCTGGTAAGTTTAAAGCGATTAAAGGCTTGGAAAATATCGATAAGGTTGTCGATATTTCGCAAGCACCTATTGGAAGAACTCCACGAAGTAATCCAGCTACTTACACAGGCGTATTTGATGATATCCGTGATGTATTTACGGAAACAAAAGAAGCGAAAATGCGTGCCTATGATAAAAGTAGATTTTCATTTAATGTTAAAGGTGGAAGATGTGAAGCTTGCTGGGGTGATGGTGTTAAAAAGATTGAAATGCATTTTTTACCTGATGTCTATGTACCTTGTGAGGTGTGTCATGGAACACGTTATAATACTGAGACTTTGCAGATAAAATATAAAGGCAAAAGCATATATGATGTTTTGGAAATGACAGTTTTTGAGGCTTTAGAATTTTTTGAAAATATTCCTAAGGTTAGACATAAATTACAAGTTTTAATGGATGTTGGACTTTCTTATATTAAGTTAGGTCAAAGTGCGCCTACTTTATCTGGTGGTGAAGCGGCTAGGGTTAAATTAGCTAAGGAACTTCAGAAAAAACCAACGGGTAAAAGTTTATTTATTTTAGATGAACCAACTACAGGCTTACATTCAGATGATATTAAGAAGTTACTGGTAATTTTAAATAGAATTGTTGATAATGGTGATACGGTTTTGGTTATTGAACATAACTTGGATGTTGTTAAGGTAGCTGATTATATTATTGATTTAGGTCCAGAGGGTGGAGATAACGGCGGAACCATTGTCTTTGCTGGAACACCTGAAGAGATTGTTAATGAAGAAAGTAGTTATACTGGTAAATTTTTAAAGCCTTATTTGAAATAGATACTTGATGGTATCTGTTTTTTGCCAATAAGTGTAAATTATTTATTTAATTTATATATAAATAACTATTTAATATGGTATACTTTAATATAGTGGATGGCATTATTAACAGGACAAAATATAGGAGGTAGTCATGGGTAAGAATATGGAAATGCTTAAGTGCTTTTTTGGAGTAATGAGTAAGAAAAATGAAGACATTGTTATTCCTAATATGTATGCCAAAGATGTTTATAGTATTGATTATGATTATTTTCTTGATAGAAAATTAGAATATTTAATTTTTGATATTGATAATACGATTTTACCAGTAAATGATATCAAAGTTTCTAAACGATTAATAGAATTATTTGATAGGTTAAGTAATGACGATTTTAAAATTTTGATTTTATCCAATAATAATAAGGAACGGGTAGTACCAGTTGCTAGTAAATTAAAGGTTGATTATTTATTTAAGGCAGGTAAACCTGAGGCTATTTCTTTTGATAGAGCTTTAGATATTTTAAAAGCCAAGAAGGAAAATGCAGTTATGATAGGCGACCAAATGCTTAGTGATATTAAAGGGGCCAACGAATATGGGATTTATAGTGTTTTGGTGGATCCAGTAAGTAATAAATATGATATTAAAACAGGAACTAGCAGAATTTTACAAAACATAATGACTAAACGATTAGAAAAAAGAAAAATTTTTAAAATAGGTAATTATTATATAAAGGAGGAAAGATAATATGACACCACATAATGAAGCGAAGAAAGGTGAAATTGCTAAAACGGTAATTATGCCAGGCGATCCTATGAGGGCTAAATACATTGCTGAAAATTATTTGGAAAACCCAAAGTTAGTAAATAGTGTGAGAGCAATGTATGCTTATACGGGTACATATAAAGGTAAAGAAGTTACAGTTATGGGACATGGAATGGGAATGCCTAGTATGGGTATTTATTCTTATGAACTTTATAAGTTTTATGAGGTTAACGAAATTATTCGCATTGGTACTTGTGGCTCTCATAGTGAGGATATTAAAGTTTTAGATGTTATTTTAGCGGAAAAGGCTTTTAGTTTAACGGAGTTTGATACTTTGTTTAATGGAGATGATATGGATGTTGTTAATTCTTCAGAAGAGCTTAATCAACGTATTTTAGATGTGGCTAAAGCGGAAGAAATTAATCTTAGATATGGTGAAATTGTAACTTCTGATGTATTTGATGTTTATGTTAATAAAGAGAATTTCTTAAGCCATATGCCTAAAGAAAAATATTTGGCGGTTGAAATGGAAGCTTATGCTTTGTTTTACATAGCGAAACTTTTGGGTAAAAAGGCAGCTTGTTTACTTACAGTTGTTGATTCGATGTATGATAAACGGGAGATTTCGGCTGCTGATCGTGAGACTTCTTTAGATACGATGATAAAATTAGCTTTGGATGCTATAAAATAGAATAAAAATAAGAAAGAGATGGGTTAAATGAATTATAAAGAAAAGAAAATGGATAATTATAACATTTATTTTATTAAAACTAAAAAATTTAAAACAATTCATGTTTCTTTGGACTTTAGTAGAAAAACTACTAGGGAAGATGAAGTGTATCGGGCTTTATTATGTAAGGTGCTGTCGAACGCGACTAATCGGTATCGTAATTTAGATGAGTTATGTAGGGCGAAGATGAATATATATGAGCCGAGGGTTAATATTGGTTCAGTATCATCTGGTCTAGATAGAACAATTTATTTAGTAACTTCTTTTGTAAATGAAAAATATACCGAAAAAGGTATGAATGAGAAAAGCCTTGAGTTTGCTTTATCACATATATGGGATCCATGTGTTAAAGATGGTGCGTTTGATAAGAAAATTTTTGAATTGGCTAGACATGAGTATGTCCAAGGTATGCGTAAAGTAAAGGATAATCCTGATCGTTATACGGAAGAACGTATTTGGGAGGAAATGGAGATTTATCCATTTAAGGATTTTACACCATTAGAGTGTGCTGATTTTGCTCTTAAGCTTAATGAAAAAGACTTATATGAGTATTATTTATCTTTGTTTGAAAAAGATAGTTTAGATGTGTTTATATCTGGGGATTTTGATGTCGAAGAAATGATTAGGCTTATTAGTAAATATGTTAAAGGTAATTTTAAACCTAGTCATAAAAATCAGATAATTTCTAGAAAACATAAAGAGTTAAAGGTTGTTAGTGATGAATCTGATACGGAACAAAGCAAATTAGCTTTAGGACTTAGTTATGAGAATTTAACTGATTTTGAACGTAAATATGTATCGCTTGTTTATAACAATATTTTGGGTAGTGATTGGAATTCTAAATTAAATAAGGTGGTTAGAGAAGAGAATTCTTTATGTTATTATATATATGCGACTAGAAAAATTCCGTTTGGCATTTCATTTATTTATTCAGGGATTGATGCGGGTGATTATGAAAAGGCAGTTAGTTTGATTAAATCACAAATGGAAGAAATGAAAAGTAGTGTTAGTGAGGCAGATTTACAGCGAGTTAAGGATGTTTATAATAATGCTTTGACGGAAATTGAGGATAATCCTTCTTCAATTTTATCTAATGTTATCTCGATGGTTTTATCGGATACTGATAGTATAGAAGATAGAAGAAGTAATATGAATAAGGTTACAGTATCTGATGTTCAAAATGTAGCTAAAAAAGTTAATATTGATGTAATTTATTTACTTAAAGGTGGTAGATGCAATGAAAAAGAAGACATATAATCATTTGGATTTAGAGGTTTATGAGGAAACTTTATCTTGTGGTCTTAGAATTTTTGTTTGTCCAATGGATAGACATGAGACTTTTGCTAAAATGACAACTTTATATGGTTCGGGAGTAATAGAATTTAAACCTCATTTAAAAGATGAATTTGTAAAAATTCCTTTAGGAACGGCACATTTTTTGGAACATAAAATGTTTGCTAAAGAAAAAGGCAAGGACATTATGAATATATTTCAACAAAATGGCGCTAAAAGTAATGCATATACAACTTCCCATGTAACTAGTTATTATTTTGCTTCGCCAAGTAAGTTTTATAAAAATTTAGAGGCTTTATTGGATTTAGTAACTCAGCCTTATTATACTGATGAAAATGTAGAAAAAGAGATGGGGATTATTGATCAAGAGATTAAAGCGGGATTTGACAATCCCTATGAAGCAGGTTATTATACAACTTTACTAAATACTTTTAAGGAATTACCTCACCGTTATCCAGTGGCTGGTTATTCTGAGAGTATTAAGGAAATAACTAAGGAAGTTTTATATGATTGTTATAATACTTTTTATCATCCTTCTAATATGATTTTAACAATTACAGGTAATGTTGTACCTGCGGAAGTTATTAAATTTATTAAGGAATATTATGATAAATTAGATTATAAAAATATGCCAACTATCAAAGTTAAGCAGTATGATGAACCTAAGGAAGTTTTAAAAAAAGAGGAAGTTATTTATAAAGATGTTACTAATAATATTTTAGAGAATGCTTATAAAGTTAGTTTTAAAGATATTAATATGAATTTATGTAAGGCGATTGCCTATTTGGAGATATATTTAGATATTAAGTTTGGTCCTATTTCTAAATTTAATAAAAAATGTTTTGAGGATAAAAATATTTTAATTCCTATTCGTTATACGATTGATGATAAGGAAGATTACTTAATTATTGATTTTGATACGGAAGTAATGGAAGTTACGAATACTTTTGATGAAATATATGACAATATAAATGATAAGAATTTTAGTGAAGAAGACTTTAATTTAATCGCAAAAAATTCGATTAAGGATATAATTTTAATGACAGAAAATGTTCCTAGTGTTAATAATGCGATTGATTACCAAATTAGAAAATATGGTCAAGTTTTATATGACATTTATGATGTTTATAAAAGTTTAAATTATGAAGAGTGCATGCAATTTATTAATTCTTT
>CAZZCM010000049.1:0-6544 GCA_964652445.1 uncultured Muribaculaceae bacterium
ACAATGTTTCCCTTTTTTATGAGATTTCTCTCATTAATTAGACTATACCATATTTATAATAAATATGCAATAACTTGGGCTAAATTAGGTGTAAATGTTGACTAGCAAACAGTCGTTTGGTACAATTAAATTATATGAATGATAAGTTTTTAATGATGGGTGGTGATAAGATGTATGCAGAGGTATTAACGCAAATTAAAGCTAGAGCTTTGGATAAAACTTTTACTTATAAAATTCCTGATGGAATGGATTTAAAAGTTGGTGTTAGGGTTTTAGTCCCCTTTGGGAAACAGAAACTAGAGGGTTTTGTCATGAAAATTTTTAATGATGGTGACTTTGATTATGCACTTAAAGAAATTATTTCGGTTATTGACGAGAAACCTGTTATAAATTCTGAAATGATGAAATTAGGACAGTATATTAGTAAGAAAACTTTGTCACCATTAATTTCAGCCTACCAAAGTATGCTACCAAGGGCACTTAAAGCCAAGGATGGTTTTAATGTTAATAAGAAATATGTTAGATATTTAGTTATAAATAAAGATGGAACTGATTTAAAGACTGATAAGCAGAGAGAAGTTTATAATTTTGTAAAAGATAATGGTAAAATTTCTAAAAAAATAGTTAGTGAAATATCAGCTTATACAGTTAAAGCTTTATTAGAAAAAGGATATTTAAAGGAAATAAAAGAAGAAGTTTACCGTTTAGATGAGAATATAAAATTGGAAAAACTAGATTATGAACTTACTGATATTCAAAAAGAAGTTCTTGATAAGGTTAAAGTTAATAGTTTTAAACCTTATTTATTACATGGAGTTACGGGAAGTGGGAAAACTTTAGTCTATATTAAAATGATTGAGAAAGTATTGGCATTGGGAAAAGAAGCTATTTTATTAGTCCCAGAAATTAGTTTAACTCCGCAAATGGTTAATATTTTTAAAAAGCATTTTGGAAAAGTTGTAGCGATTTTACATAGTTCACTTAGTAATGGAGAAAAGTACGATGAATGGCGTAAGATTGAAAATGGTGATGCAAAAGTTGTGGTCGGTGCCAGAAGTGCCGTATTTGCCCCCTTTACCAATTTAGGAATTATTATCATTGATGAGGAACATTCTTCAACTTATAAACAAGATAATACTCCTAAATATAGTGCAATTGATGTGGCTATTTGGCGTGGTAAACATTATAATATTCCCGTTGTTTTAGGTAGTGCGACACCCAGTGTTGAAAGTTATACAAGGGCCAAAATGGGAACTTATGAACTTTTAAAGATGCCTCAAAGGGTTAACCATAACTTACCGAAAGTAACTTTAATCGATATGAAAAACGAATTTAAAAAAGGAAATAGGGTATTTTCTTCCGATTTTGTTATAAAAATGAACGATCGTCTAGAAAAAGGCGAACAAGTAATCATTTTACTTAATCGCCGTGGTTTTTCCACAGTAATTTCTTGCAAAGAATGTGGCTATACCCATAAATGTCCTAACTGTGATATTCCGCTTACTTATCATAAAAGTTCTAACAGTATGCGTTGTCATTATTGTGATTATCAAACGAGTAGATTATTTGAATGTCCAGAATGTCATAGTAAAAATATTAACTCTTTAGGGATGGGAACTGAAAAACTCGAAGAATTAATCAAAGAGAAATTTCCTTTGGCTAACGTGATTAGAATGGATGTTGATACGACTAGGCGTAAAGGGGCTCACGCAAGGATTATTAATGATTTTAAGGATGGTAAATATAACGTTTTACTTGGAACACAGATGATTTCTAAAGGGCTTGATTTTCCTAATGTAACTTTAGTTGCAGTCATCAATGGTGATAGTTCGCTCAATATTCCTGATTTTCGTAGTGCGGAAAGAACTTTTCAACTTTTAAATCAAGTATCAGGAAGGGCTGGACGTGGTGATAAAAAGGGCGAAGTTATTATTCAAGGTTTTAATATGAATCATTATAGTATTGTATCAGCTAGTAAGCATGATTATTTATCCTTTTATAAAGAGGAAATGCGAATTAGAAAAGCTTTAAAATATCCACCATATTTTAATCTTTGTAGTATTAAAGTTAGTGGGAAAAATTATGATACCGTTCTTGCAGAAGCAGAAAAAATTTCTTGTTATTTACGTAAGGAAATTAATGATAACATTATTTTAGGCCCTAGTGTGGCCAATATTCCAAAGATTAATAATATTTATTATGTGGGGATTATTATTAAATTTAAAAATACTAAGGAAATTATTTCCGCTTTAAATTTTGTTAATGATAAATATAAAACTAATAACAAAGTTATGGTAGAAGTGGATTTGAACCCAATAAAGTTATAGGTATTTGCTTATATTATATATGAAGTTCATTGTTAGGCTTAATTAAATTAATATCACTACTGATTTAAGTGTGTGTTTAACGATAAATATTGATAAATTAAAAGAAAAGTGATAGTATAATAGTAAATTGCTAGGAAACAGAATGTTTGCTACTGAAAAGTTTATCCACTTATATTTTAATTTTTGGTGGCAAATAATATTTTTGTCGCCTTTTAATTTATATGAGAGGAGAAAACTTATGAATAATAATCAATATACTTTTACTTACGAAAATGAACCCACTGATAAAAATATTTATTATATGTTTCAACGTTTAATACTACCAACTATTATTTCTACACAATATAAGCCTTATGAAAAGTATTGGGAAGATTATAAGCAATTATTATCACTTTTTACGAAGTGGATAAGTATATATTATAATGATAATAATTTATCACTTATAAAAGTAGATGATATCAATATTGCAGATTCATTAATAACCGACCTTAAATTTAATTGTTTAGAAATAGATACTCAATATATTGAAGAAGTTGATATTTGGTATAATGAATTTTTAGAATTATGGGAAAAATCATGTTTGATTAAAGGAGAGAAAAAATAATATGTCAAAAGAAAACAAGATAACTTTAAAAGATGGAACAACAATTAAAGTCACTGGTGGAGGCAAAAAAGATAGCGTATCAGTGTCTATTTATCAAGGAGATTATAGAGATAAAGATAACCACTCTGCAACGCATATAAACATAAATGGACAAACTGGAAAAGGTAGTATTGTAGAACACGGTACTAAACACTCAAATCCACAAAAAACTGATACACAATGTTATTTGACCACTGCTTGTATGCAGCATTTTCAAGATGAGTTTGATGAAAACTGTTATGAACTAACTGTTTTGAGATGGTTTAGAGATAATTTTGTTGCTAAAGAAGATATTACCTTATATTATGAAGTTGCACCCATAATAGTAGAAAATATTGAAATATTAGGTGAAAATGACAAAATATATGAGTATATATATAACCACATTGTAGAGCCTTGTGTTAATGCTATTGAAAATGGGGATTATGATTTTGCATACAATAGATATAAAAGTAGTGTTTTAACTTTAAACGAACAATTTGGTGAAACAGTAAAAGAGCAAGAAATTGGTTTTGTAAAAAAACTTGGTACTATAAATTATAAGTCTGCTTTAGCATATTCTTAATAAAAGTCACTTTTGTTCTTAAAATGTTTAGCGGATAATGATGAAAAATAGAAGAAGTGTGATATACTTATATTATAGATAGTATTATGATAAAATAAACAAGAGCTTTTGTAGTAAAAAATATGAGGAGATGGTAAGCATGGATTTTGATAAAATTGATGTTGTAAAAGAACCGACGATTATTTTTATGGGGACACCCGATTTTAGTGTACCAGTTTTAGAGGGATTAATTTCCAATTATAAAGTTAGAGCGATTGTAACACAACCAGATAAACCAGTTGGAAGAAAAGGAGAACTAAAAGGGTCACCAGTTAAAGAAGTAGCGCTTAAACATAATATTTTGTGCTTGCAACCTAACAAGATTAATGAAGCTTTACAAGAAATTAATGCTTTAGAGCCTGATTTGATTATTACTTGTGCTTATGGGCAAATTTTGCCTTTGGAGCTTTTACTAATTCCCAGATTAGGGTGCATTAATGTTCATGCTTCTTTACTTCCTAAATTACGTGGAGGTGCACCTATTCATAGAGCCATTATTGAGGGGCACTCAAAGACAGGAATTACAGTTATGTATATGGCTGAAAAGATGGACGCCGGCGATATTATCAGTATGCAAGAAATTCCAATTTTGGATGATGATACGGCTTCTAGTTTACATGAAAAATTAAGTATTTTAGGCCGTGATTTACTCTTAGAAACCTTACCAAGTATTTTAAATGGAACAAATAAACGCGTGAAACAAGATGAATCAGAAGCTACTTTTGCTTTTGTAATTAAAAGGGAAGATGAAAAAATAGATTTTTCGAAGACCAAAAGACAGATTGTTAACCAAGTCCGTGGACTTAACTCATGGCCAGGAGCTTATTGTATGTATGGCGATAGTGTGATGAAAGTATGGAAATGTCATCGTACAGACAATGTATTTGATAATGCTTATCCTGGGCAGATTACAGCTTTATATGATGATGGTTTTGGCGTAAAGGTAGGTAATGGCGAAGTGGTCTTTACAGAAATTCAATTGGCTGGTAAGGGTAGGATGAAAGCTAGTGATTTTGTTAACGGTCACAAGGACTTGATTGGAAAAATTCTTAAGTAGGTGAAGTATGTTAAAAAGAATAAGAGAAAATGAAAAGTACCAAAAGTTTAAAGAACTTTGGACGAATGAAAAGTCGCACTCGATGATTGTTTTAGGACTTTGGCTTTTGTTTTTTGTAGGGGTCGTTATTTTTGCGAGAGTATCTATGCCTTCGACAGTAAATAATAATTCTGTAGAAAGTACCTCAGGCACTAGCTTTGATAAAATGAACAGTTATAGTTTTAGTGCTGTGGCTGACAATCTTGAGATTAACGGATTAGTTTATGATGATAAGATGGAATTTGTTTTAAATAATCATCGGTATTATGTTAGTGATGATGTTTATATGATTAATGGTGATACGGCGACTAAACAAGAATTTGACTTAAGCTTTTTGAAAATTAATGCGAAGATGCTTAATAATTTACTTAGTGGTTTAAAAGGAACTGATAATGATGACTACACGCAATATTTAGTCCCACTTGATCGTTTTATTAATTTATATGAAATTGATACTGAGGCCGATTTATCTAAAGCAATGATTTATAATATTGTTGTTAATGTTTATAAGGATGATGATGTTATTAATGAGGTAGTTTTAGATCTTTCCAATTATAGATTATTTAGGTTTAACAATAATACATCATTTATTGTGACTATTTATTATTATAATGTAAATAATATTTCTGATTTTACAGAAGAATATGAAAAGATAATAAGGAGGTAAATAATATGACAATACAACTTATAATATTTTTAGTAGCTTTATGTGCGATAATTTTCTTTTTTAAGAATTTTAATGCATGTGTATATTTTGTGGTTATAGTCGATATCTTTTTAAGGATTGTAGCTTATTTGAAACTTCATTATTTGCGAAGTGATGCATTTAGCTTCTTTGAGTGGTTTCCTGCTGACGTTCCAACTATTATTAATAGTTTTGAACTTGGAACTTTTAATGAAATTTTAATGATAATTTATATTATTGTATATATTATTTTTGAAGTATTGATGATTAGATTTTTTGTTAAAAGAAAATTTTAAGACCTATTTTCACTTGTTAATACTTTCTTGATGTGAACCCTCCACAAACTTATTTGTAGGGGGTTATATAATTTTTTGGTTTATAACAGTAATATGTTCAATAAGAAAATGAAAAAAATTAACGAAAACCAAAAACAGAACATTTGTGTCTATCTTTTTTGTTTTGATTATGCTATACTAAAGTAGGTGGTAGTATGTATTCTTATATTAAAGGTATTGTCAAAGAAATAGATAGTAGTTATATTGTTGTCGATAATAACGGTATAGGTTATTTGATTTATACAGCCAATCCTTATTCTTTTAATATTGATGAGGAATATATGATTTATTTATATCAATTTGTTAGAGAAGATGAAATTAGCCTATATGGTTTTAAATCTTTGGAAGAAAAAAACTTATTTTTGAAACTTACTAGTGTTAAAGGTTTAGGATGTAAGATGGCTTTACCAATGATTGCGTCTGGTTCAACTGAAGGTATTATTGATGCAATTGAAAGAGAGAACATTTTGTATTTGAAGAAATTTCCAAAAATTGGTGATAAGGTAGCCAGACAAATTATTTTAGATTTAAAAGGTAAGTTGGTACCTAAAAGTGAAGTCCAAACTAATAATTTTGAAGAACTTACAGAAGCTTTAAAAAGTCTTGGTTATAAAACTAGTGATATTAATAAAATAACTAAAATGATTAATCCAACCGATGATATAGAAGTTCAAATTAAAATGGCTTTAAAATTGTTACTTAAGTAGTAATGATTTTTTTGTACAAATATTTATTTTGTTCATCCCAATGAATATGTAAGACTAGAATTTAACAAAAAGAGAAAACAAAAAGTGAACATTTGTATCTATCATTTGTGTGATAAATGTGCTATAATGATAAGTAGGTGATAGTAT
>CAZZCM010000050.1:0-274 GCA_964652445.1 uncultured Muribaculaceae bacterium
GTTGAAAGCAAAAAATACTGTAAGTGAATGTAAAAGATGAAATAGTTTTGTTGTTTTAATGTGTTACTTATTAATGGTTTATTTATTTTTGTTTTTAGTGTATAATTATTGTTAGTGATAATAAATAGATAGGGTGATGATATTAATATGAAAATAGGAATCAAATTATTTTTGTTTGCAACTTTATGTTTTTTGCTTTTTGGTGGTCCAGTGAGTGCCAGTAGTAAAACTTTAGATGAAGGATCTTATATAATTGAAAGTGCGTTAAAAGAAG
>CAZZCM010000050.1:374-6079 GCA_964652445.1 uncultured Muribaculaceae bacterium
AAAGTACAGCTTTGACAAATGTTCATTTATGGGAAAATAATAATAGCGATGGTCAGAAGTGGTTGATTAAAGACGCGGGCGATGGATATTATTATATTATTTCTAAATTGGATAATATGTATTTGAATGTTGATGAAGCTAAAACGATTAATGGAGCTAATATTTCTATTAATGATGGTGATTTGTCTAAAAAACAGAAATTTAAATTTATTAAGCAAAATATTGTTTCTTTGGCGGATGGATACTACACTATTGAAAGTTCCTCTATTTCTGGGAAAGTTCTGAGTTTGGATAATGGATTATCTAACGATGGCACAAATGTTAAGTTAGATGTTTCGGATAATTCTAATGGCCAAAAATGGTACATTAAGAATTTGGGTGACGGATATTATAATATACAATCTTTACTCAACAAAAATAGAGTTTTAGATGTCGCTGGTGGTTTGACTGTTTCTGGTACTAATGTTCATTTATGGATAAATAATGGAAGTAATGGTCAGAAATGGTTTATTAAAGAAAATGAAGATGGGAGTTATTATTTAATTGCCAAAAATAGTAATTTGTATTTGAATGTTTCTGATAGTTTAAATATTCAAACTGATAGTTATGATGCTTCATCTAACGAAAAGTTTGCTTTGAAGAAAACTTCTAAGACAACTAGTAGTAAAACTTTAGATGAAGGATCTTATATAATTGAAAGTGCGTTAAAAGAAGAATTCAATTTAGATATTATTGGTGGCTCAACAGCCAGTAATACAAATATTCAAATGCACCAAACAATGGCTTCTTATAGACAAGTATGGGACTTGCAGTATATTAGTGATGGATATTATGTTATAGCATCGCATTTAGATAACAATAAGGTAGTTGATGTTACTGGTGGCAAAAGTACAGCTTTGACAAATGTTCATTTATGGGAAAATAATAATAGCGATGGTCAAAAGTGGCTGATTAGAGATGCCGGAGATGGATATTATTATATTGTTTCTAAATTAGATGATATGTATTTAAATGTTGATGGAGCTAAAACGATTAATGGTGCCAACATTGAAATTTATGGTGGTAATGAGCAAAAGTGTCAAAAATTTAAGTTTATTAAGCAGGAACTTCCTGTAATTGAGGATGGTTATTATACAATTAATTCTGTGCTCGATAGTTCAATGGTTTTGAGTCTTAATTCTTCAGTTTCTTCTAATGGAGTTAATGCTTTCCTAGGAATTGATACAGGTTTAAATTCCCAGAAATGGTATATTAAGAATTTGGGAAATGGATATTTCAGTATTCAATCTGGACTTAATACTAATAAAATTTTAGAGGCAGCTGGCGCTGGAACTGTTAGTGGTACCAATGTTCAGTTATATGAAAACACCGGCAAAGATAGTCAAGTTTGGTATTTTAAAGATGCCGGAGATGGGACTTATTACATTTTAGCTAAACATAGTAGTTTGTATTTGGATGTTGCTGGTGGGAAAGCTGTTAACGGCGCTAATATTCAAACGTATTCATCTAAGCGTTCTTCATCACAAAAATTTACTTTAACAAAAACTGAATTATCACAAAATGTTAGAACTTATGATGATGGGTACTATTATTTTTCAAGTTCTTTAGATAATTCGAAAGTTATTGATGTTAGTGGTGGTTATAAAACAAATGGCACTAATATTCAAATTTATGAAAACAATAGTTCCCCTGGTCAATCTTGGTATCTAACATATTTAAATAATGGTTATTATAAGATTTCTAGTGCGATGAATCCTGATACAGTTATGGATGTTTCAGGAGGAAATACGGCTGCTGGTACCAATGTTCATTTATGGATAAGCAACAATAGTGATGGACAACAATGGTATTTAAAAGATTTGGGTGATGGAAAAGTTTCGATTATTTCTAAAGGGAGTGGATTGTATTTAGATTTAGCTACTGAAAGTACTGCTAATCGAACTAATCTTCAAATGAATTATGGAGATAACAGCGCTTCACAAATTTTTACCATTACTAAAAATAATAATGAAAAAGTTTATACTGGCATAGATGTATCATACTATCAAGGTTCAATTGATTGGCAGAAAATTGCTAATTCATCTTTAGGTTTTGTAATAATAAGAGCTGGTTATGGTGGCGATTGGTCTAGTCAGGATGATAAAATGTTTGAAGCTAATGTTGCGGCTTGTGAAAAGTATAATATTCCATATGGCATTTATTTATATTCATATGCTACTACCGTGTCTGAAAGTACTGGTAGTGCGATGGGAGAAGCTAATCATATATTGAGGTTAATTAAAAAAATTGAGGCTAGTGGTTATAGCCCTAATTTAGGAACTAAAGTATATTTGGATGTTGAGGATTCAACCCAATCTTCACTTGGAGTTTCAACTTTAAGTACTATAGCAGATAAATTCTGTACTATTATTGAAAATAATGGTTATGATTGTGGGATTTACGCTAATAAAACGTGGCTTACTACTAAACTTGATACTGTTACTTTGGCTAAAAAATATGATATCTGGTTGGCTGAATGGCCAAACAATATTAATACACATGTTTTGGCAAAAGCGACAAAACCTACATACAATTTGACTGCATATAAATTATGGCAATTTGCATCAGACGGTTATGTGAATGGTATTAATGGTTATGTTGACATGGATTTAGGATATGATATTTTTGATTAGTTATTTGACTTATTTTATAAAATAAGATATAGTTATTATGATAAGTTGAGGTGTACTCATGAAACCCATATATTTAATACCCGAGTTTAAAGAAAAAATTTGGAGTGGAAATTATCTTGATGATGATATTGGAGAGTCTTGGTGCTTAACTGTTCGAAATGACACGGTTAATAAAATAAAAGGAAGTTCTTTAAATTTAATGAAATTGTTTCTTGATAATAGTGTTAATAAAGATATTTTTGGAAGAAATTTTTTAAAGGGTGAACGTTTTCCTCTGTTATTAAAGTATTTATCAGTGTCTAGCAAGCTTTCTGTTCAAGTTCATCCTAATGATGAATATGCAAAAAGATATAATGATTACGGAAAAATGGAAGTTTGGTATGTAATCGATTGTGAAGATGATGCATTTATCACATATGGTCTTAAGGATGTTGATAGTCGTGGCCATTTATTGGAAATTTTGCAAGATAATGACATCCAAAGCTATTTTAATATAGTAAAAGTTAAGAAAGGGGACATTATTCCCATTTATCCAGGAACTATTCATGCAATTATGGGAAATATATTTATATTTGAAATTCAGCAAAATAGTGATTTAACGTTTCGGTTATATGATTGGAATAGGCAAGGAAATGATAGACCTTTGCACATCAAGGAATCTTTCGACGTTATTGATTTACATGTCAAAAAATTGAATAAATCACACGGTGAATTTCATAGTGATAAATTTAGTTTTAAAAAACATTCAATTAATTCAGCTGCTAGATTTTATTCGAGGAAGGATAGTTGTATTATTTTAAATGTTTTAAAGGGGGAGGGGAAATTAGTTATTGACTCTGATTCTTATGATTTAAAATATTTAAATACGGTTTTGATTCCCGCTTGTATCCAGGAATTTGTAGTAACTGGTAATGTTGAATTAATTGAAAGTTGGATATAAATAGGTATTATAAAAAAGGAGAGTGTTAATATGGAAAAACCTATTATAATAGCAGAGGTTGGATGTAACCATAAAGGAGATTTAGAATTGGCTAAAAAATTTATAAAAATTGCCAAAGAAACTTGTAATGCTGATGTAGTTAAGTTTCAGAAAAGAGATGTCGAAACATGGTGTAAGAGATATCCTGAACTTTATAATGCTCCACATCCAAATCCTGCGAATGCTTATGGAGATACTTATAAGGAACATAGAGAAAATTTAGAATTTACGGCTTTAGAGCACAAGGAACTTAAAGAGTATTGCGAAAAACTTGGTATTATTTATAGTACCTCTGTTTGGGATATGATTTCGGCTCAGGAGATAGCTGCTTTAAATCCAAAACTTATTAAAATCCCATCTGCATGTAACACAAATTTGGAAATGCTTGAATGGTTATGTGATAATTATGATGGAGAAATTCATATTTCGACCGGAATGACTACTAATAAAGAGATTGATGATATTATTAATTTGTTTGTTAAGAAAGGAAAAAACAAAAATCTAGTTTTATATAATTGTACTTCTGGGTATCCAGTTCCATTTGATGATATTTGTCTTTTGGAAATAAATAATTTAAGAAAAAAATATGAAGATAAAGTTAAGAAAATTGGTTTTTCTGGGCACCACTTGGGTATTGCGGTTGATGTAGCAGCTTACACCTTGGGAGCAACTATAATTGAACGTCATTTTACTTTGGATAGAACTTGGAAAGGTACTGATCATGCAGCATCTTTGGAACCTGAAGGACTTAGAAAATTAGTTAGAGATTTGAATGCTGTTCATCAAGCATTGACTTATAAAAATGAAGAAATTTTACCTATTGAAGATGTGCAAAGGAAAAAATTGAAATGGTAAAGGACAAGTTTGTAGCATTTATCCCTGTCAGAGGTGGTAGCAAATCCATACCTTTAAAAAATATTAAAAAAATCTGTGGAAGACCACTTGTTTATTGGACAATTGATGCAGCTGTTAATTGTGAATTTATCGATAAAGTTTATGTTGCTACCGATAGTGATAAAATTATGGAAGTCATTAATAATTATGATAAAGATGCCAAGGGTAAACTTTTAGCCATTTCGCGCAGTGTAGAGAATGCTAATGATACAGCCTCAACAGAAAGTGCGATGTTAGAATTCGCAAACAGCTATGATTTTGAAAATATTGTTCTAATTCAGGCAACTAGTCCTTTACTTAAATCTTCTGACTTAGATGAAGCAATTAAAAAATATCCTGATTTTGATAGTATGCTTTCGGTTGTTGAACAAAAAAGGTTTTATTGGAATTTTAATCCTGATGGATCTGTCAGCCCTAGTAATTACAATTTTAATAAAAGACCTAGAAGGCAAGAGTTTGCTGGTAATTTAGTAGAGAATGGAGCCTTTTACATTTGCACAAAAAAAGATTTGTTAAATACAAAGTGCCGTTTATCTGGAAAAGTTGGTTGCCATATAATGGATGAAAATAGCTTCTATGAAATTGATGAGCCTTCTGATTGGGAAATTATTGAAAAACTTTTAAAAAATACTGAGAAAAAGGATCATAAACAAATTAAATTGTTTTTAACTGATTGTGATGGTTGTTTGACGGATGATGGCATGTATTATTCGGAGACCGGTGAATTTTTAAAAAAATTTAATACTAGAGATGGCAAAGGCTTTGAATTACTTAGAAACAACAATATTATAACTGGTATTATTACAGGTGAAAATAGTGAAATTGTGAAGAGACGTGCCGAAAAACTTTTGGTAAATGAAATATATATAGGCGTTAGTGATAAATTATTAATATTAAATAAATTACTAGGAAAATATAATATATCTGCCTCTGAAGTAGCATATGTTGGTAATGATATTAACGATTTTGAAATAATGGAAGCTTGTGGTATGACCTTTGCCCCTAAAAATTCTGATGAAAGAATTTTAGAAATAGCAGACATTAAATTATCTTCTCATGGTGGAGACGGGGCTGTTAGAGAAGCAATTGATATGATTTTGAATTTTAGATAACACTTTTTTAAAGAAAGTGTTTTTTATGTATTGCCAATGTATATTAAT
>CAZZCM010000051.1:0-6017 GCA_964652445.1 uncultured Muribaculaceae bacterium
ACACTATCATTAGTAGAAGTCACATCATGTTGCATTAATTCATTATAAAGTAAAGAATTATTATCATTTTTAATACTTGGTTCTGCACTAAATGGCTCTACCGAATTATTTTGTGATGTTAAATTCTCATTTCCAGAAATAGAGTTTTCCATAACTGGTGATACAGAAGCCTCTTCATGAGTATCAGCCATTGAACCCTCTTCAACTTTTTCCTCAGGTGCCTTAGAATTCATTGCTTGTTGTACAGCAGTCGCAATACTCACTGTACTATTGTCGCTCGCTTGAGTCTGTTCCAGTGATGGCTCACTAAATATGGCTTGAGGTTGTGAAGTTGCCTGTTCCATCATAGGGTTTTCAACTACCGGAGTTAAAACTTCAGGAGCTTGTTGTCCAGGAGAAACAGGTATTTCATTTGCAACATTTACTGTTGCTGGTTTACTCGGTTGTAAATCAATTGGCGTCTGATTAAAAATACTATCAAAACTTACGGTTTCAGTTGGCACTGACTCCGGTTGCTTTGGTATTGCAGATTCTTCCGGTTGAGCAATACTATTAAGATTAATAAATTTATTTTGTTCTTCATTAACCAAAGGAATGCCATCGTTTGTTTGAATTTCTGATTGAGGTTCTACCGGCATAGTAGGAGTAACTGGTTCTACAAAAGGTATAGCTGTATTAGCGTCTTGTTGCATAAGATTTGATATATCTTTATTTTGCTCTGGAGTATTAATGTCTTGAGCTTCTCTCATTATTTTATCTATATCCATTCCCTTTTCTCCCCTCTTCATTAATTTTTCTTCCAAATCCTTTGGTAAACTAACTCTAATAATTTCATGACTACCTCTCGGAACTGCCCTTTTTGGTTTTTGAATAACCTGTTCATCCGCAAACAAGTTTTCAACTGGTTCTGAACTTACAATTGAAGGTTTCATGACTTTATTTTCCTTCGTTTCTCCCACGATTTCATTCTTATTTTCTAATAAATCTTTAATTAAATCATCTGTTTTCTTAACCGTTAAACGTTCCTCAATAATTTTATTAAGTATTTCAATTTGTTTATTCTTATCATGTACTCTAAGCAAAGAACGAGCATGTCTTTCTGAAATTTTTCCATTTAAAAGTGCATATTGAACTTGATCATCTAAATTTAATAACCTTACCTTATTCGCAATAGTAGATTGCGTTTTTCCTAATTTTCCTGCTAATTCCGCTTGAGTAATGTAACCCATATCCAAAATTCTTTTATATGAAACAGCTTCTTCAATCGGCGTTAAATTTTGCCTTTGAATATTTTCAAGCAAAGCAATTTCTTCGCTTTCTTTATCATTTAAGTTAATCACAATAGCCGGGATAGTACTCTTATTCGCAATTTTACTAGCTTTGTATCTTCTTTCGCCCGCAATTATCTCATATTTATCACCAATTTGACGAACAACAATTGGTTGAATTACACCATATTTACGAATAGATTCTGCCAGTTCATTCAACTTATTTTCATCAAAATGAATACGTGGTTGAAATCTATTGGGTAAAATATTTTCAATGTTCAGATTTGTAAAATCACCATGTTCTTGCACAAAGTACCCCTCCCTTCTATTCTTTTATAATTATCATACTATTTTTTGGGAAATAATTCAACATTTTTTTCAAAGAAAAAGAAAATTTAGATTTTTTTCTAAACTTTCCTTTAAATTACAAAGGTTTTTTCTTGATTTCTGCATATCTTCTTGGATACTTAAATCCAGTATTTCCCAACTTTTGAACCATAATAATACTACGAACACTATTTTCTAAAGGAAGTAAAAACCTTTTATCCATAACCACCTTACAATTCAAGACCTTTAAAGCATTTTTACTCGAATTAATATCTTCATTTCCCTTTAAGGCAATAAAATATTTCCCAGATTTAACCAATGGAACACAATACTCTAGTAATATATTCAAAGGAGCAACCGCTCTAGCTGTTACCACATCAAATATCTCCCGATTTTTTAAAGCATATTCCTCAGCTCTAGCATGAACCAATTCTACATTATGAAGTTCTAACTCCTCACAAACTAATTTCAAAAAATTAATTCGCTTATTTAAAGCATCAACTAAAGTAATTTTCAAATGCGGAAAACATATTTTTAAAACAATTCCTGGAAACCCCGCTCCAGTTCCAATATCACATAAACTTTCCACAGTATTTAAATCAATAACCTTACACAAAGTCAAACTATCATAAAAATGTTTCAAGTATACAGCTTCTCTATCAGTAATTGCTGTTAAATTAATTTTATTATTCCACTCCACCAATAATTCATAATATTTTTCCAATTTATTAACCATTACATCAGTTAAATAAACACCTAACTTGCTAGTTTCTAATAAAAATAACTCTTTATCCATAATAACCACCTCTTAAACAAAATGAAAATAAATTTTTATTTCACAATAAGGTTTTATTTTTCCCAAGAACTCTTGGTTCCACACATAACCAACATCAGATATTATCCTAATATAATATTGGTTCACATATATTTTGATAACTTTTGATTATCAAACTTACCCTCTCTTTAAATAAATCATTAAAATAGATATATCAGCTGGATTAACCCCACTAATACGCAAAGCTTGACCTAAAGAAGTAGGTCTTACTTCTTTCAGCTTTTGTTTAGCTTCACTAGCCAAATTATGCATAGCATCATAATCAATATTGTCAGGAATTTTTTTATTTTCAAGATCATTCATCTTCTGGGCTTCTTTCATAGATTTCGCAATATAACCCTCATATTTTATAGAAATATTAGCTTGTTCCAATACCTCTTCACTATACTCATTAGATAGAAATTTATTCAAACAAGATATTTTAACCTCCGGCCTTTTAAGTAAATTATATAAACTTAATCCATCTTTAATTTCAGTCGTCCCAATCGATAATAAAAATTCATTATCTTTTGGAGTTACCTTTTTTTCTTTCAGTTCAACCATCAAATTTGTAATAGATGCCTTTTTATCCAAAAACTTTTGGTATTTTTCATCATCAATCAACCCAACCTCATGTCCATATTCACGAAGTCGCAAATCAGCATTATCATGCCTTAATAATAATCTATATTCTGCACGTGAAGTAAGCAATCTATATGGATCCCTTATTCCCTTAGTAATTAAATCATCAATTAATACACCAATATAAGCTTCATTTCGTTTTAAAATCAAAGGCTCTTTCCCTTCAAGTTTCAAAGAAGCATTAATACCAGCTATCAAACCTTGACAAGCCGCTTCTTCATAACCACTAGTTCCATTTATTTGACCTGCCGTATATAAATTTTTTATAAGCTTAGTTTCCAATGACTGCTTAAGCTGCGTTGGATAAATAGAATCGTACTCAATTGCATAAGCATATTTAAGAATTTTCGCCTTTTCAAGTCCTGGTAAACTATGAACCATTTTTTCTTGAATATCATAAGGCATCGAAGTTGAAAATCCTTGGAGGTAAATATCGTCGTAATATAAACTTTCAGGCTCTAAAAATAATTGATGCTTTTCCTTATCAGCAAATCTTACAACCTTATCTTCAATCGAAGGACAATATCTTGGACCAATACCTTTAATATCATCAAGCCCACCATACATACTAGATTTATTTAAATTATCTTTAATAATTTTATGTGTTTCACTAGTTGTATAAATTAAATGGCACGGGACCTGCTTATCAATATCATAAATAGGATCAATATCAAAGCTAAATGTATGATATACACTATCACCTTTTTCCACCTTTGTTTTTGAAAAATCAATGGAACTTTTGTCAATTCTTTGAGGTGTTCCCGTTTTCAACCTTTTAATTTCAAAACCAAGTTTAGCCAAATTATCACTTAAATAATTAGAAGGTTTTTCTCCATGAGGACCTTCCCTTCTTCTCGTATCACCAACTAAAATATCTGCTTTCATATAAGTTCCTGTTGTTAAAATCACTGCTAAAGCATTAATCTTTCTTCCATCTTCTAATACAACACCTTTTATAGTATCATTAATAATAATAAGATTTTCCACCAAAGCTTCTAAAATATCTAAATTTTCCGTAGTTTCTAAAGTTTTAAGCATTTCCTTAGGATAAGTAATCTTATCAGCTTGTGCCCGTAAAGCTCTAACTGCCAATCCCTTACCACTATTAAGCATTTTTATTTGTAATAAACTTTTATCCGCATTACGTCCCATTTCTCCGCCTAAAGCATCAATTTCACGAACAACAATCCCTTTCGCACTTCCACCAATCGAAGGATTACATGGCATATCCGCAATATTCTTAATATTACCCGTAACTAATAAAGTCTTATGTCCTTTTCTGGCAGCAGCCAAGGCCGCTTCACAGCCGGCATGACCCCCACCAACAACAATAATTTCATATTCCATAGTTTCATCTACTTTCTTCGTCGTGTGTATTATACTATTTTTTATCCATTTCCACAAGAAAAAATTACCCGGGAAATATCAACAAAATCAATATTTAACACTATTTCCCAACACAGAACCTACTAAATATTTGGTCAATCATTTCATCTTCATAACTTTCACCGATAATATTTCCCAGCAAATTCCAAATGTTTTTCAAATCAATTTCAATCATATCTAAAGTAGCCCCGCTTTCTAAACCAGAATTAACATCTTTAACAACCTCACTAATTTGATTTAAAATAGCCAAAGAACGCGCACTACTTAAATAATTAAAATCAGAAGTTTCAATTTGTTCCATATTAAATAACTCTTTAATTTTATCCTTAATTCCATCTATATTTATATTCTCCAGCGCACTTACATAAACAATATTTTCAAGACCAGAATCATTAATCTTCTTCTCCAAATCACATTTATTAATAATCGTAATATAGTTTTTACCTTTTAATTTATCAATAATTATTTTTTCTTCAGAAGAAAGTTCAGAATTATTTTCTAAAACAAACAAAACCAAATCAGCTTCATCAATTAACCTTAAACTTTTTTCCACACCAATACTCTCAACAATATCATCAGTTTTTCTGATTCCCGCTGTATCAATAAGATTTAAAATAATATTATCTAAAATTAGTGTAGCTTCTACACTATCCCTAGTTGTGCCTTGAATTTCCGTAACAATTGCCTTTTCCTCACCAATTAAATTATTAAGTAAACTACTTTTACCAACATTAGGCTTTCCAACAATAACTGTTTTAATTCCATTTTTAATTAATTCCCCATTTTTAGCTTCAACCATAATTTTATTAATCCTACTATCTAAATCACTCATGCTAACTTTAATTTTTTCCACCGTAACATCTTCAATATCATCATACTCTGGATAATTCAAGTTAACTTCAATATTCGCTAAAATCAAAGCCAAATTATCCCTAAGATGTCTAATAAGATCCGATGCCTTGCCACCTACTTGATTTATCGCCATTTTAGAAGCTACATCCGTTTTCGCATTAATTAAATCCATAACCCCTTCAGCCTCAACTAAATCAATACGACCATTTAAAAATGCTCTTTTAGTAAATTCACCAGGGTCTGCTAAACGGCAACCATTAGAAAGTAATAATTCAAGCACCTTATTAGTCGACGCAATCCCACCATGAGTATTTATTTCCACAACATCTTCCACTGTAAAAGTCTTAGGCGCACACATCTTAGTAACTAATACTTCATCTATTTTTTCTCCATTATCCAAAATATATCCATAATGAATAGTATGACTAGCAGCATCCTTAAAGTTCTTATTAGAAAACAACTTTTCCACAATAGAAAAAGCTTCATCACCACTAACTCTAATAATTGAAATAGCCCCTACTCCTTGAGCCGTTGCAATCGCTGCTATAGTATCGTTCATATTATCACCTCGCTAATGACTATAATATTACTCTATAAAAATATTTTAGTCAAATAAAAAACAATAGTAAAAACTATTATTTATATTTTTTTTCAAAGCCCTCCGTTATAGTTTTAACTTCATCTTCGGTTAAAGCTCTATCATAAAGCATTGCTTCTTTTAATGACAT
>CAZZCM010000052.1:0-5707 GCA_964652445.1 uncultured Muribaculaceae bacterium
GTTGCAGTCCCATGCCTTACCACTTGGCTATAGGTGCGAATAAATATGTAATATAATTGTAATATAAAATAAGGATAATGTCAATTACAAATATTTTTGTTTATTATATTATATTTGTTATAAATGAAAATGTGAGAAAGAAAAGGGTAAGGTATGATTAATATAGGCTTTTTTTCTAACTTGGGTGTACATCTAGTTCATCTGATAACAGCAAAATGTACGTCCCTTATTTTTCATAGAAAAAAATTTTTTACAAAATAAAAATTAAATATCTTTTGTCGATATGCTTGTTAAATTGTCGAAATTGGTTTATAATAATTTAGACGGTATTAAGGGGAGGAATTCCATGAAAAAATTAACTAGACATAAAATAGCTTTTATTTTTACACTAATAGGACTTTTATTATTGCTAGGAGGAACAGGCTATTTAATATATAGCTTATCATTACTTAAAGATATTGAAAATTTATTAAGATTAATTGCAGTTATAGTATTAATTATAATTGCCTTAGTTTTAGTAATTTTTGGTATTAGAAATTTAAGAAAATATAAAAAAATTAAATTAATAATAGTAATTATTTTAACAATATTATTTGGTGGAGTAGAACTATATATGGGTTATAGCATAAACAAAGTTTATGGTACACTAAAAAAAGTTTCTGATACCGATGAATATACAACATATTCAGCTAGTTTAGTAGCTTTAAAAAGTAACGAGGCAGATTCAATAGATGATATTGAAGATGCTAAACTAGGTGTGTTAGAAGATGAAACAAGTATAGAAGGTTCTATAATTCCAAAAGAAGTTATTAAAAAGAAAAATCTTTCAAATGACACTGAAGAATATGATAGTTATATTGCTATGATTGATGCTTTAAAAGCTGAAAAAATAGACTATATTTTCTTACCAACTAATTATACAATTATGTTTGGAAGTATGGAAGGTTATGAAGATTTAGAAGATACAACAAAAATAATTTATACGCAAACAAAAAAAGTGAAAAAAGAAACATCAGAAACCAGTAGTACTAAACCAATTACTGAACCATTTACTATTTTATTAATGGGAGTAGATTCTGAAACTGAAGGGATAGGAAATAGTTCTTTTAATGGTGACTCATTAATGGTAATTACTTTTAATCCTAAAACGCTAAGTACAACTATTTTGAGTATTCCTCGTGATTCATATGTTCCAATTGCATGTTTTACTAATCAACGAAAAAATAAAATAACTCATGCTGCTTGGAAAGGCGAAGAATGTATGCAGCAAACAATTGAAAATCTTTTGGATATTGATATCGATTACTACGTAAAAATAAACTTCAAAGGTGTAGTTCAATTAGTTGATACCTTAGGTGGAGTTGAAATCGATGTTCCATATAGTTTATGTGAACAAAACAGCAATCGTCAATGGGGTGCAAACACGGTTTATATTGAACAAGGGAAGCAAACATTAAATGGTGAACAAGCTTTGGCTTACTCACGTAATAGGCATCCAAATCCATCTCAGTGTTCGGCTAAATGGACAAACTATACAAGTAATGACTTTATAAGAGGAACTCATCAACAAGAAGTAGTAACAGCATTATTAAATAAGTTTAAATCAGTAAAAAGTTTAGACACCATATACAAACTATTAGATACTATAAGTAATAACATGAATACTAATATGAGTACTGAACAAATTTTATCACTTTACAATGTATTTAAAGATATTTCTGCTAAAAATAAAAACACTAAAGATATGGCTGAACTTCTAGGCATGCAAAGGCTATATCTAAATGGCCATGATGCTAGAATAGTTGATTATGGTGGGACAAATTTATCACTATATAATTATGTATTATATGATAGTAGTGTCAAAGCAGTATCAGATGCGATGAAAGAAAACTTAGGTCTTAAAAAAGCTACGGTAGTAAAGAAATTTAGCTTTAATATAAATACACCATATGAAGAAAAAATTATTGGTAAGGACGAGACCAGCGGTGATTCACTTACACTTTTACCAAACTTTGTTGGACAAAGCCTAAGTTATGTTAACTCTTTCTGTGGCGCTAATGGAATTAAAGTAAACGTTAGCGGTAGTGGAAATGGAACCGTTATTTCTCAAAATGTTCCTAGTGGAGCCAATGTTGAAGATGTTAAAAGTATAACAGTGACACTGGCAAGCACAAAAACTACAACCACAACTACAACTACACCCACCACCACAACCCAAACACCAGATGATAACGATGGTGATAAAGTAAAAGGGTGTACAATTGAGAGAGCAACAAATTATAATAATGCCGCTACGGAGGATGATGGATCATGTGTGTGTGAAGATGGAGATTGTTACCAAACAGATTAGGACAACTAAATGTTGTTCTTTTAATTTGACGACTCTTAAACTAAGTTATATAATAAATCTAGAAGGTGATATTACGAATTATTATGAAGATTATGATGATGAATTAGAAGAATATGAGAAGGATATAGAAGAAAAGGGACAAGATAAAAAAGAAAAACCAAAAACTAAGAAAAAAACTAAAAGAAAGAAAGTAAGAAAAACCAAAACCAAGACCAAAAAAGGGAAAAATAAAGTAGTATATAAAAATAAAAGGTCCCCTTTGTTCACGTTTATATTGATACTTATTATTTTAGGATTATTAGCTGTTATTGGATATTTAGTATATGAAAATTACTATAACAAAGAGGAAAAAGCTTCAACTACAGAATCTAAAAATGAAGATGCGGAAGCAATATGTGAGGCTAAAACCACAACATTTAGTATATCATTAGGACTAAAAAAATGTTCCGATCAGCAAAAATTTAAATTAATTGTTACCAATACTAATTTATCATTTGATATTACTAGAATAAATGATAATAAATATATTATTAATGCAGTTTACTATAAGGATGATTTAATTAATGCAAGTAAAATAATTGGTATTCAAATAGATGATAATTGGAAATTAAAGACAAAAGATGGAATAATATATCTGCTTGTCCAAAATGAAGAAAATCAAATTTTAATCGCTATAGATAATGGTAATATTATTTATCAAAGTAGTGGATTAGAATATAATCTTTCATCAGATATTACATATATCAAATATACAGATTTAGGTTTAGAGGAAATTAATACATGTGATTATTACGAAACTAATAATCTTTTAGAAAGTGAAATGTGGACAAAAGGGGAATTAGTTTATGAAAATGGATCTGTAACCGAAACTGATGATGAGGTTGTACTTGCCCAAGATGTATGCAAAAAGTAGCCCAAATTAAGGCTACCTTTTTCTTTGATTTTCATAAACTACGACTTCCCCATGTTGGGAAGCAATTTGCTTATCTAATTGTTCCATAGCCATATCTACAGCTAAAGTTTCATCAACAGATTTTGTTGCTTCAGATACTAGATAACGTTTTTTAATGGATAAAACCATTTTTGCTGTATCTAAATCGTTGTTAGAAACCTCTAATGCCCCTAGAAAATAAAGTTTAGCTCTTTTAGTGATTTTTGTTTGTCTTTGTTTTTCTTTTTCACGGTTTAATTGTGTTCTTAGTTGAGCTTCAGCTAGATTTGGCTGTGGTTTTCTTTTAGGAATCTGTAATTTAGGTTTTGTGGTTTTAGGTTCTTGATATACAGTGTTATCAGTAGTTTTAGAACCACTTTCTTTAACCTTTAAATTTGAAGATATGTCATTTAAAGGTACTTGAGTTTTAGGAAAAGAATCTTTACCTAAAGCTGTTTTTAATGCTTGTACTAAATTTAATTTTCCATCGCTTTTAAATTTAAACATTTAATTCCCCCCTAACATGGAATTTATTATATAACTTTTTCTAAATTTGTCAAATTAACATTAAAGATTTTAAAAAAAATTCACTACGTGAAATGAAAATATTGCTTTTTTTACCTAAATATTGGATAATATATGAAAGAGGAGGAATAATCATGACTAGAGAAGAATATGCAGATTTATTATTACCAAATGTAAAACATGATACTAGTTATTACGAAAATTTATATCCAGAAAGAAATTTAAAAGAAGGTGCGATTGTCACAAGATATGCTCCAAGTCCGACTGGCTTTATTCATATAGGAGCTCTTTATTCTGCTTTTATTGCGAGTAAGATGGCTAAACAAACAGAAGGTGTCTTGTTCTTAAGAATAGAAGATACTGACCAAAAAAGAACTGTTGATGATGGCGTTAATAAAATTATTGAAGATTTGGCTAAATTTGATGTTAAATTTGATGAAGGTGTAACCAAAGAAGGGGACAAAGGCAACTATGGTCCTTATACTCAAAGTGAGAGGAAAGAAATTTATCAGGCTTATGCTAAAAAATTAATCATTGAAGATAAAGCTTATCCATGTTTTTGTTCAGAAGAAGATTGTAAAAAAGATAGAGAAATTCAAGGACAAAACAAAGAAAGATTAGGCTATTATGGTAAGTGGGCTAGATGTCGTAACTTAACTATGGAAGAAGTAATTGAAAAAGTTAATAACGGAGAAAAATATATTATAAGACTAAAATCCCCTGGTGATTTTAATAAAAGATTTACTTTTAAAGATTGTGTAAAAGGTAAATCGGAATTACCAGAAAATGATGAGGATTTTCCGATTATTAAATCAGATGGCCTTCCAACATATCATTTTGCTCATGCTGTGGACGATCATTTAATGCATACAACTCATATTATAAGAAGTGATGAATGGTATCCAAGTGTTCCAAAACATACACAACTTTTTGTTATGTTGGGCTTTAAAGTTCCTAAATATGCTCACATTTCACCACTTTTAAAAGAAGATAATGGAACAAGAAGAAAAATAAGTAAACGTAAAGACCCAGAAGCAGCAATTAGTTTCTATCATGAAAAAGGCATTCCAAATGAAGCTATTATGCTTTATCTAGAAACAATTGCTAATTCAAACTTTGAAATGTGGTTGGAACAAAACAAGGATAAAAATCCAAAAGAGTTTGTTTTAGATTTTAAAAAAATGTCAACTGGTGGAACAATGTTTGATTATGATAAGCTAATCAATATATCAAAAAATTATATTAGTAGATTAGAAGCTTCAGAAGTTTACAATCTAGCTTTAGAACATGCCAAAACATATGATAAAGAGTTTGCTAAAATATTAAAGCAGTATAAAGATTATAGTATTCAAATCTTTAACATCGAAAGACAGCAAAAGAAACCAAGGAAAGATATTGCTTACTTTGGTGATGTAAAGAATCAAACATGGTATATGTATGATGAATTATTTAAACCAGAAAACTATGAATGGCAAAACATAAAAGATAAAAAAGATATAGAGTTAATTCTAAATACATATCTAAACGAATATTATAATATAAACGATGATAAGGATACATGGTTTAATAATATGAAAGAATTAGCTGAAAAACTAGGTTATGCTGGAAACATGAAAGACTATAAAGAAAATCCAGATAATTATAAGGGCAATATTACTGATATTAGTATGGTTATTAGGGTAGCCCTTACATCAAAATCAATGACTCCAGATTTATATGATATTATGCGTTTGCTAGGTGCTGATAGAATGAAAAAAAGAGTAGAAATGTCTTTACAATAAAAAGAAAATATTATATAATTAAAAAGAACTTAAAAGTTCTTTTATGCAGGTGTAGTACAACGGTTAGTATATGGCCTTGCCAAGGCTAAGATGCCGGTTCGATTCCGGTCACTTGCTCCA
>CAZZCM010000053.1:0-5706 GCA_964652445.1 uncultured Muribaculaceae bacterium
TTTTTTCTAATGTGGGAAAATAAATGCTTGCATTAACATATAATTATGATATAATATTATTGGCTTTTTTAAATTACATGAATATGGATTTTCATGCCTAGTGCCCATATGGGTGGTGTGGATTAGAAATGTTCAGAAGAAATAACAAAAGGAGGAAAGATAAAATGGCAGTAGTGTCAATGAACTATTTATTAGAAGCTGGAGTTCACTTTGGTCATCAAACTAAAAGATGGAATCCAAAAATGAAAGAATATATTTTTACAGCTAGAGATGATATATATATTATTGATTTACAAAAAACAGCTAAAAAAATTGAAGAAGCTTATAGTGCTTTAAAAGAAATAGCTGCTAATGGTGGAAAGGTAATTTTTGTAGGTACTAGAAAACAAGCTTCAGAAGCTACAAAGGAAGAAGCTTTAAGATCTGATTCATTCTATGTTAATGAAAGATGGTTGGGTGGTACTTTAACCAACTTTAAAACTATTAGAAGAAGAGTTAAGAGATTAGAACAAATAGAAAAAATGGAAAAAGATGGTACTTTTGACCGTTTACCTAAAAAAGAAGTCATTAAAATTAAAAAGGAATATGATAAATTAAATAAATTATTATGTGGTATTAGAGAAATGAATAAATTACCACAAGCTATGTTTATCGTAGACCCAAGTAAAGAAGAAATAGCTATTAGAGAAGCAAGAAAGTTAAACATTCCAGTATTTGGAATTGTTGATACAAATTGCGACCCTGATATGGTTGACTATGTAATCCCTGGTAACGACGATGCTATCAGAGCTGTTAAATTAATTATTGGTGTTATGGCTAATGCTATTGTTGAAGCTAATGGTGGAAAAGTAGTAGACTACGTTAGTGATCGCAGGGAAGAAAAAGGCGAGGAAATTATGCAAAAAGCCTTAGAAACTGTTAAAAGGAAAGAAGATAGAAGACCAAGATTTAAAAATAATGACCGTAAATTTGAAAAAAAACCGTATAATAAATCATCTAATAAAGTAGAAGCCAAAGAAGTTAAAACTGAAAAAGTGGAAACTGTAAAAGAAAATAAAAAAGAAGTAAAAGCTACACCTAAAAAAGCCGAAACAGTAGATTTATCTACTAAGACAGTAGCAGAGCTTCGTGAAATGGCTAAAGCCAAAGATATTAAAGGCTATTCTACAATGAAAAAAGCTGAACTTATCGAAGTTTTAAGTTAATTAAAAGATGATGTTTAATCATCTTTTTTCAATAAAAAAGGAGGAAAAAAATATGATTAGTGCAAGTCTAGTTAAAGAATTAAGAGAAAAGACAGGAGCAGGAATGCTTGATTGTAAAAAAGCGTTAGAAGCTACAAATGGTAATATCGACGAGGCTGCAGATTGGCTTCGTGAAAAGGGAATTTCTAAAGCGGCTAAAAAGGCCGATAGAATTGCGGCTGAAGGAATTGCTACTATTTTAACTGAGGGTAATGAGGCAGTTATCTTAGAAGTAAATGCTGAAACTGATTTTGTTGCCAAAAATGATGAATTTAAAGGGTTAGTAGATACTTTATTAAAAACTATTGTTAAAAGTGATGCCAAAACTTTAGAGGAAGCTTTAAAACTTTCTTGTGATGAAGGAACTTTAAGTGATTTAATTACTCAAAAAACAGCTACAATTGGTGAAAAATTAAGTTTTAGAAGATTTGCTAAAATAACTAAAGCTGATAATGAATCATTTGGTGAATATATTCATATGGGAGGTAGAATTGCTGTTTTAACTGTCGTAGCTGATGCTAGTGAGGAAGTTGCTAAAGACGTGGCAATGCATGCGGCAGCGATGCGTCCTACTTATGTAGCCATTAGTGATGTTCCAGCTGAAGAAGTAGAAAAAGAAAAACAAATTTTAACTGAACAAGCAATGAACGAAGGAAAACCTAAAGAAATTGCTGAAAAAATGGTTCAAGGAAGAATTCAAAAATTCTATAAGGAAATTTGTTTGGAAGAACAACCATTCGTTAAAGATAGTGATATTAATGTTAAAACTTTTGTTAAAAACAACGGTGGTGAAATTAAAGCTATGTATCGTTACGAAGTAGGCGAAGGTATGGAGAAAAAAGAAGAAAACTTTGCTGAAGAAGTTGCTAAACAAATGAATATGGGAAACTAGTGAAAGCTAGTTTTTTGTTTATTAGAAACTAGGTCCTTAATAACTTGGAAGGAATGCCATTAGTAAAGATAATGATTTACTTATCCAAATGAAGTAGAAAATAAATAGTTTAGTGGCTTTATTTTTATAGACTGTAGTCTTTTTTTTTGATAAAATTAAATTGGTGATTATTATGCTTTATAGTTCATTAGATAATAATAGGATTAAGGAACTTAAAAAATTAAACCAAAAGAAATATCGTGATAGAACGGGCTTATTTTTAGTTGAGGGTGAGCATCTTATCTTAGAGGCTTATAAAAGTGGTTATTTAAAGGAAGTTTTATTATTGGAAGGGGCTAAATTAGATGTAAGTGTTTCCATAAACTATATGACTAATAATGTTTTAAAATATATTTCATCTTTAGATACGCCGACGGGAATGATTGGAATATGTGAGAAGAAAAATAGTGATGTTATAGGTGATAAAATTTTAATATTAGATGATGTTCAAGATCCTGGTAATTTAGGGACGATTATTAGAAGTGCGGTAGCTTTTAATATTGATACGATTGTGGTTAGTGAAAAGTGTGCGGATATATATAGTTCTAAGGTAGTTAGAGCTAGTCAAGGTATGCTTTTTCACATTAATATTTTGGTTAAAAATTTAAAAAAATATGTTTTGGAACTTAAAAAAATGGGTTATCAAATTTTAGGAACAAAGGTAACTTTAGGAAATGATTTAAAAAGTCTTGAAAAAAAGCAAAAGTTTGCTATAATAATGGGCAATGAAGGAAACGGGGTTAAAAAAGAATTACTTGACATGTGTGATGAATATATTTATATTAAGATGAATGATTCTTGTGAAAGTTTAAATGTGGCTGTAGCGACAAGCATTATTTTATATGAACTAGATAAGTAGGTGAGAAGATGATATATTTAGGAAAGCTAGTAAATACTCATGGGCTTAAGGGTGAGGTTAGGATTATTTCGGATTTTAAATATAAGTCTTCGGTTTTTAAAAAGGGGTCGCACTTATATATTGGTGATGATGAATTAATTATTAATACATATAGAGTTCATAAGGATTATGACATGGTTACTTTTGAAGGCATTACAAGTATTGATGATGTTTTAAAATATAAAGGTAAAAAGGTATATATTAAAAAAGAAGATTATAGCTTTGACGGGATTTTAAATGAAGATTTAATTGGACTTTCTGTATATGGTGATGGAAAGTTAATAGGTAAGGTTACTGATGTTTATAAAAATGTAAATCAAGAATTAATTGTGGTCGGTGATGTTTTAATTCCTTATGTACCAGCATTTATTAAAAGTATAGATAAGGATAAAATAGAAATAAATGTAATTGAGGGGTTGTTAAAATGAAGATTGATATTTTAACGATATTTCCAAAAATGTTTGATGGATTTTTATCTGAATCTATCATTAAA
Organism: uncultured Muribaculaceae bacterium; assembly: GCA_964652445.1. GTDB lineage: Bacteria > Bacillota_I > Bacilli_A > RF39 > UBA660 > Coprosoma. Next base: position 3,567 of record CAZZCM010000053.1, read on the forward strand.
AGAGCTATTGATAAAGGCCTTGTAGAGATAAATGTTCATGATATTAGATCTTATAGTACTGATAAACATAAAAAGGTTGATGATTATGGCTTTGGTGGTGGGAAAGGCATGGTTTTAATGCCACAGCCAATCTTTGATGCTGTGGATGATATTAAAACAGATGAATCTAAAGTTATTTTGATGACACCACAAGGGAATGTTTATAAACAAAAGATTGCATATGATTTGTCAAAGGAAAAACATTTGATTTTGATATGTGGTCATTATGAGGGCTTTGATGAGCGAATTAGAACTTTAGCTGATATGGAAATGAGTATTGGTGATTATGTTTTAACTGGTGGGGAACTTGCTAGTATGGTAATTACTGATAGTGTTGTTCGTTTAATTGATGGTGTGATTGCGGTTGATTCACATATTAATGATTCATTTAATAATAATTTACTTGATTACCCTGTATATACTAAACCCGTAAATTTTAGGGGTATGGAAGTTCCACCCGTATTACTTTCGGGGCATCATAAAAACATTGAAGAATTTAGATCTAATGAAAGTTTAAAAAGGACGAAAGAGCGTAGACCAGATTTGTTGGAAAAGAGATGATTTTATGAAACGTTATATTTGTGCGAAGGAAGATAATGAAAGGGTATCTTGTTATTTAGATTATACAGAAATCGACGGTTTTAAAGTTAAACCCAAAAATAATGTTAAGTATGATGGAATTGAGGTAGGTAAGCTTACAGTTGTTTCACCATGGCTTATTGAAAATGTTTTAAAACGCAAAACAAAAATAAAGTTAAATGCTTATTTGCAATTTTTGTTTAATTCTTTAGAGGATGATGATACATCTGGTGGTGATTTAGCTTTGATTTTAGATGATGCTAAAAAATATAAAACAATTATTATTAACAAGTATTCAAAATTCTTAGATGCCAAATATATACGTGAACTACTTCTTAGAGTAACTTTTATTGAGGAGGAAATTGGGCTTCGCATTAGGCAACAAAACAAATCATTTGGTACAACAATTGGTAGGGGTCGTTAGAATTTAAATGTGAAAAAGTTAACTTTTCTTGCATATTTTTTAAATATATGATAAAATTTTTTATGTCGTGATCCGCTGAGGTTATTGTATTAGTTACTTATGATCATAGAATAGACAAAGGAGAGTGACGGTATGAATATTATTGACAAAATTACTAAAAGTCAAATAAGACAAGATTTACCTGAATTCCGCGTTGGTGATACTGTTAGAGTTAACGTTAGAATTATTGAAGGTAAAACTGAAAGAATTCAAGCCTATGAAGGTATCGTAACCGCTATCCAAGGTGGCGGTGTAAGCAAAACTTTTACCGTTAGGAAAATTTCTAGTGGAATTGGAGTTGAAAGAGTATTCCCATTTAACTCACCAAAAATCGATAGTATTATCGTTGTTAGAAAAGGTAAAGTTAGAAGAGCTAAACTTAATTATTTACGTACCCTTAAAGGTCAACCAAAAATTAAAGAAAGAAGATAAGGCGTACGTCTTATTTTTCGTTTAAGAAGGAGGGGCTTATGGAAAAAACAGAAGTATTAGAAGTGTCCAAAAAAGAAAAACCTAAAAAAAATTGGTTTAAAGAATTAATTCCATATATTGTAATTGTTTTAGTTGTCGTATTAATTAGAACGTTTGTCGTGACTCCTATTCAAGTTGATGGTTCATCCATGTACCCAACTTTAGAGGATAAAGAGTTACTTATTTTAAAGAAGTATGATCATTCCTTTGAAAGATTCGATGTTGTTGTCTTTGAGTACAATGGAAGTAGATTAATTAAAAGAATAGTGGGTCTTCCAGGTGAAAGAGTTGAGTACAAAGATAATATTCTTTATATTGATGGTGATAAGGTAACGGAAGATTTTGATAGAAATTCGGAAACAGCAGATTTTAAATTAGAAGATATTGGTTATAATGTTGTTCCTGAAGGTTATTATTTTGTGATGGGAGATAATCGTAATAATTCGACTGATAGCCGTATTATTGGACTTGTGAGTAAAAAAGATATAAAAGGATCTACTAATTTGAGTATTTTTCCATTTGATAGGTTTGGAAAGATTTATTAATTGTATTGTGAACTAGTCATTTTGACTGGTTTTTGTTATATTG
>CAZZCM010000054.1:0-5637 GCA_964652445.1 uncultured Muribaculaceae bacterium
GCCTAGTGGCCGCCTCACTAAAATTATTTTACCATATTTAAAAATATTATGCAAGGAAAGGAGGAAAATATGAAAAAGATTTTAGTTATATTTTTGATGCTCTTTGGTATGAGCAATGTTTATGCTTTAGAGTATTCTGATTATTCAGATTTTAGCGAGTATACTGATGAGTATATTCAAAGCGATGACTTAACTGATGTTAGGACAGAAAGGAGATATAAGTATTATAAGCTTGAAAAAGAATTGGGAGGTTATGGTGAGAGCGACTTATTAAATTATCCATATATTGATAAGGAGGATTATATTTATTCAGATTTTTCTGACTTTAGCATTGATATGCCAGAAGAGAAGGACGGAAGAATAATTGAAGAAATTTTGGGTTACCGTTATAAGAAACTTAAGGATGTTAATTATTTGGAGATTAACTGTGTGGTATCCCCAATAGTGTTAAGTAATATAGAAGTGTTATATAATGGTGAAAAAGTTGACTATGAAATTGAAACAGAAAATTTAACTGTAGAAGGTGATAATTTTAATTTAGCGGAGGGTGGACGTGTTAGGCTTTGGTTTGATAGCCCTATGGATTTACGGTTTTTAACTTTATCATTTTCTTTAATAAGTGGGAGTATAGGCAATTCGGGTTACCATGTTGCTTCTGGCTATGATGATCTACAATACACGCTTTATTTGAAATATTATTCGGGTGAAGAAAGCTTTTTTTATAAAGGTAATGATGCAATTGCATATTCTTCAAACACCCCTTTTGAAGATTATTATTCAGCCACAGAGTTAGATACTAATAGAATTTTTCAAGATAACGGTCGAGTTAATTTATATAGGTATAAGGATATTCTTTATCGTAGTTATAATTTAAATAAAGTTTATTACGATGAATATTTAACGGGACCTTATGAGGATTTTATTTATAAAGATGAATTTTTATATAAAGATTATTATTCGAAAAGAGTAAGGAGTATTATTTCTAATCCTATTAATTTAGAAGAGAAGACTGATGAAAAGGTTGATATTGAAAATGTTTCTAGTGAGAAGAAAACAAATACTATTACTGATATGACTGATAGTACTTATCAGATACCTGAAAAATCGCTTTATTATCCAATTGATATTAATAAAATAGATAATTTGAAGAATGGAGAAACATCGATGTTGTTTTGTGTATATTTGCCTTTTATTTTGATATTGGTCATATTAATTCTAGTTTTGTCGAAACTATATCAAAAGAATAAAAAGCGTGTTAAAGTATGAGAGGGTGATGATATGCTGGAGATAGATATAAGACCAGTTAGAGGTGTTTTGTTTGTAAGACTTAAGGGTAAACTTGATAAAAAGAATATCAGTAAATTAAATCATGAGGTAATTAAGTTTCAAGAAAAAGTAGGTATTAAAAATATTGTTTTTAATATTATGGAGCTTGATGATATTGATAATGCTGGTAAATATGCTTTGATTAATAGTTTTAATTTATGTGAAAAAAATAATGGACAAAGTTTTATTTGCCCTGGTGATAATAAAGTAATATCAGAAAAATTAAAAGATGTATTTTCTAGAGTTAATTTTATCACTGATGAATTAGCCGCTGTAAATTTGATAAATTCATAGGAGGGGATATGGAAGATATTACAACAGTGATTTTGAAAAATGAAAATTTAATATACAAACTTTCTAGTTATTTCCCTTATTACCACGATAAAGAAGATTTATATCAAGCAGGGTGTAAGGGGATGATTGAGGCTTACGATAGGTATGATGCTTCAAGAGGTGTTAAATTTACATCTTATGCTTATTCTTATATTTTAGGAGAAATGAAAAAAGTTGTAAGTGAAGATAAAGGCATTAAGGTTAGTAGAGATATTAATAAACTTAGTAATAAAATTGAAAGGGCTAGAGCTTTATTATCGCAATCTTTAATGAGATATCCAACTAATTTGGAACTAAGTGATTATCTAGGTATACCAGAATACTATGTTATTGAAGCTATGAATTCTAAAGTTAGTATGCAAAGTATTGATAGTCATGTAGGGGATACTAATATGATGTTACATGAAATTATTAGTAGTCCTAGTGCGGATATTGATGATTTGACTTTTTTAAAAACTGAGCTTGAGAATTTGGAAGAACCTGAACGGTCGATTATGATTAGTCGCTATTACGAAGATATGACACAATCTGAGGTGGCCAGAAACTTAGGTCTTAGTCAAGTTGATGTTTCTAGAAGAGAAAAAAAGGTTTTAACAAGAATTAGAGAAGAATTGACTTTTGCTAATGATTAAATTATAATTAAAACTAGGTGAAGCATATGAGACAAAGAGGATTTACTTTAATTGAGTTAGTTATGGTTATTTTGATTTTAGGAATTATTGCTTTGGTAGCAGTTCCAACTGTTAATAGTGTTATTAAGGATTCTAAGGAAAAATCATACAATAATCAAATTAAAACAATTGAAGATACGGCTCGCACTTACATGTCGAAATATTCTACGAAACTTCCTAGTCAGGTTGATGATTCAAGTGTATGTATAACTGTTGAAGATTTAAAGAAGGAAGGTCTTTTATCTAATGATGATATTATGAACCCAAACTATAAGGAAAATAGTACTGAAGCTACTGAACGTTATGAGGTTTTTAATGGTTCAGTAAAAGTAACTTGGAAAAGTTCAAAATATGTCTATACATATTCTGAAGAAACGTGCTAGAGGATATTTTATATATCTTCTTTTTCTGACTTTAATTTTTGGTAATTTTATTTCAAAAACTTTGTTTCATATGAGGCAAAGTTTTAAAATATAATATATTGGAGGGATTTATATGTATGAATTAATGAAGTTACCGTATCCATATGATGGATTAGAGCCAGATATTAGTGAGGAAATAGTTGATATTCATTATAATAAACATCATAGAGGGTATGTTAATAATTTAAATGAGGCTTTGGCTAGAAGTAACTCTGGCAGTAAACATACTTTGGAGGAAATACCTAAATATATAGAGGATTATCCTTTAGCGGATAGAGGTGATATTTTATATAATGCCGGAGGGGTACTTAATCATAATATGTATTGGAAGAGTATGGGAGAAAATAAGAGTAATCCCAAAGGGAATTTGTTAAATGAGATTAATCGAAGATATGGCAATTTTGAAAATTTTAGAAAGGATTTTATTAGTAGGGCTAAAAACTTAGTTGGCTCTGGGTATACTTTTTTAGTAAGTAATGATAGAGGTGATTTAACAATTGTAAATATGATTAATCAAGAAACTCCTCTTTCTTATAATTTGATACCTTTATTTACGATTGATTTATGGGAACATGCCTATTATTTACAGTATAAAAATGATAGAAATAGTTATATAGAAAATTTTTGGAATAAGGCTAATTTTGATTGTGCTAGCAAACTTTATGATGAAATAGTTAGGTAGACTACAAATAATTGTAGTTTTTCTTTGTATAAAAATAAAAAAATTTTTCCATAATAATTTTGAGGAGGAGTTTATGGAAAAAACAAAATATAAAAATATGGTTGATAAACATACACCAAAGGAAGATGTATTTTATAATGCGGTAATTGCTTTTATAACTGGAGGAATTATGGGAATAATTGGACAAGGACTTATTGATTTTTATTCTTATTATTTAACAATTCCCACTAAAGAGGCAACAGTTTGCATGCTTGTTACTTTGATTTTCTTTAGTTGTTTACTTACAAGTTTGGGATTTTTTGATAAGTGGGTTAATTTTGCGAAATGTGGTTTAATAATTCCTATTACTGGTTTTGCTCATGCGACAATGAGTGCGGCTTTAGAATATCGTAAAGAGGGTTTAGTTACGGGTATTGGAGCCAATATGCTTAAATTATCTGGGGCGGTTATAATTTTTGGAGTTGTTAGTGCCTGGACTTTTAGTTTGATTAGAGCGTTAGTGGGGGTGATTTAATGACATTTAAATATAATAATGTTTATATTAATGAAACAGCTACGGTAACTGGTCCTTATGAGGGTAAGGGTCCACTTTCTAAATATTTTGATTATAGTTATGAAGATTTATATTTTGAATGTAAAACGTGGGAACAAGCTGAAAGTAAATCAATTAGTGATGCAACAGATATTTTGCTTAATAAAATAGGTATGACTAGGTATGATATTGATGTATTTATATCAGGGGATTTGTTAAATCAAATAACGGCTTCTAATTATGCAGGTGCGAATATGCCAGCTTCTTATATTGGTGTTTATGCTGCTTGTGCGACTAGTACTTTAGGTCTTACGGTTGGAGCCAATATGATTGAAGCCAGACAAGCTGATAAAGTATTATGTGCGACTTCATCACATAATAATGGGGCCGAAAAACAATTTAGATATCCAGTAGAATATGGTGGCCCTAAACCTAAAACGACAACTTTTACTTCAACTGGAAGTGCGGTGGCTTTACTTTCTTCTAAAAAATCGGATATTAAATTGGAAAGTGCGACTTTGGGAACGGTAATAGATTCTACTATTAATGATGTATTTAATATGGGGGCTGTTATGGCTCCGGCTGCAGCTAGTACAATTCATAAACATTTAATTGATACTGGTCGAACGATTGATTATTATGATTTAGTTTTAACTGGTGATTTAGGTATTTATGGCAAAGAAATTCTTAAAGATTATATGCAGACAGAATATGGAATTAGTTTAAAAAATTATGATGATACTGGTATAATGCTTTATAATTTGAAAAAGCAACCAGTATATGCTGGAGCAAGTGGTCCAGCATGTGCACCTTTAGTTACTTATGGATATGTTCTAGATTTGATGAAAAAAGGAAAGTTAAAAAGAGTTTTGTTAGTAGCAACTGGGGCTTTAATGAGTCAATCCTTAGCTAATCAAAAATTAACAATTCCAGCGGTTGCTCATGCGGTTAGTTTGGAGGCGATATAATGTTATATTTAAATGCATTTTTGTTTGCTGGATTTGTTTGCATGATTGGACAACTTATTTTGGATAATACGAAGTTAACACCTGGACATATTACAGTTATATTTGTTGTGGTTGGAGCATTTTTAGATGTATTTGATATTTATGATAAATTAGTATTGTGGGCTGGTGGCGGGGCATTAGTGCCAATTACAAGTTTTGGACATATGCTTACTCATGGAGCGATTATGGGTTATAATGAACAAGGCTTTATGGGACTTTTTGTTGGTGCTTTTGATTTGACATCGGCTGGTATTTGTGCGGCGATTATATGTGCATTCTTTATGTCGCTTATATTTAAGCCAAGAGATTAAACTAGTTAAATGACTAGTTTTTTTCTAAAAAAGCCTCAGACAAATATAAATAATAAAATTGATATATCAAGGGTAGTCAATGTCAAGGACTAAATGAAAAAAGAAAAAAAGGACTTTTAGCCCTCATCTTAATCATTTAAATCTAATAATATAACATATTCACTTGGAATTGCTTCTAATGGATGGTTACCAATAGCTTCATTATAAGCCTCTTCATATTTAGTTAAGATTTCTGAAACCTCAGTGACTTCATTTGAAAAATTAGTATTGTCATTTAATAGTTTATTTTCACTATTTTTAAAAAGTCCATCTGATTTTTCAACATATTCAAAATATAAATCATACATTTCAGT
>CAZZCM010000055.1:0-5575 GCA_964652445.1 uncultured Muribaculaceae bacterium
TAAAATAGAATAATTGTGTTATAATTGTTGTAGTCATTTAAAAGCCATGACCAAAGAGTAGTAATAAAAGTAATTATTTAGGTAGAGAGTTAGAATAGGTGGAAGCTAACAAATAATCTTTTATGAATTCACTTTGGTAGCTGTATATGCAAAGATATATCGGTAAGCACGTTATAGCTTTTAAGGTAAGTATAGCTTACAAATTAAGGTGGTACCACGTTTAAATCACGTCCTTATATAGGATGTGTTTTTTTTTAGGAGGAGATACAATGGAAAATATATTAAAAGAATTAAAAGATGACTTATTGGCAGTAAATGCTGAGCATGAATTAGCTGAAGTAAAAACTAAATATTTAGGTAAAAAAGGAAGTATAACTGAACTTTCTTCAAAAATAAAAGATTTACCAAATGAGGAAAAGAAAGTTTTTGGAACTAATTTAAATAAATTAAAAACTGAAGCTACTAATTTAATTGAAAGTAAAAGGGAAGAAATAGAAACTCAAATTTTGAATAAAAAATTAGAAGAAGAAAGCATTGATATTAGTTTGCCGGCTACAAAAATACCAATGGGTGCGCCAAATATTGTTGAAAAAATAGTTGAAGAGGTAGAAGAATTATTAATGTCAATGGGTTATGATGTTGTTGATGGACCAGAAGTTGAAAAAGATGAATACAATTTTGAGATGTTAAATTTACCAAAAGGTCATCCAGCTAGAGATGCCCAAGATACTTTCTATTTAAAGGGTGAAGAGCTATTACTTAGAAGTCAAACTTCACCAGTTCAAATTAGAACTATGTTGGAAGGTAAAGGTAAAAAACCGATTAGAATGATTTGTCCAGGGAAAACATATAGAAGAGATGATGATGACGCTACTCACTCACATCAATTCATGCAAATAGAGGGCTTATTAATAGATAAAAATGTTAGTCTTTCTGATTTAAAAGGAACTTTTGATGTTATTGCGAAACACCTATTTGGTGAAGATTGCCAGACTAGATTTAGACCATCATATTATCCATTTACTGAGCCATCAGTGGAAACTGATATTAGTTGCCATAGCTGTAAAGGTAAGGGTTGCCCTATTTGTAAGAATACTGGTTGGATTACTGTATCAGGAGCTGGTATGGTTCACCCAAATGTTTTAAAAAATTGTGGATATGATCCAAAAGAGTGGCAAGGTTTTGCTTTTGGCTTTGGAGCTGAAAGGCTAGCCATGATTAAGTATGGAATTGATGACTTAAGAGCATTTTATACCAATGACATTAGAGAGAGTAAAACATTTGATAGAAAGGAGTCCGAATAATGATTGATTTAGAATGGGTTAAAGATTATATCGATATTGATGATCAAGAACCAGAAGAATTAGCTTTAAAAATAACTAAAGCTGGAATTAATATCGAAAAAGTGATTACCAATAAAATAAATAATTTAGTAGTAGGAGAAGTAGTAGAATGTGAAATGCATCCAGACTCTGACCATTTGCACGTTTGTAAAGTAAACATTGGGGACAAGACAATAGGGATAGTATGTGGTGCTGGCAACGTCAGGAAAGGTATAAAAGTGATAGTTGCTCTTCCAGGGGCAATACTCCCTGGTGATTTTGAAATTAAAAAAAGTAAAATTCGAGGTGTTGAATCAAACGGAATGATTTGTGCACTTTACGAATTAGGCCTTGAAGAGAAGACCGAAGAAGCTTACAGTAGGGGAATTGAAGAATTAAAAGATGATGCTCCAGTTGGTATGGATGTTATGAAATATTTAAAATTAGATGATACTCTATACGAATTAGATATTCATAAGCATCGTAATAATGATTGTTATTATCACATTGGTTTTGCTTACGAAATTGCTGCTATTTTAAATAGAAAAGTAACTTTACCACAAGCTGTATTTAATGAAATAGAAGATGATATCAACAATCATTTTAAACTAGAGGTGCAGACAGATAAATGTCCTTACTATTTAGCTAAAATGGTAACCGATGTAAAAATAGGAGAATCACCAGAATTTATCAAAAGAAGATTAAAGGCTTATGGTATGCGTTCAATCAATAATGTTGTCGATATTTCGAACTACGTTATGTTAGAATATGGACAGCCACTTCATTTTTTTGACAAGGACTCATTAGGCGATAAAATAATTGTTAGAGATGCCAAAGAAAACGAAAAGATTAAAACTTTGGATGGAATAGATAGAACTCTAAAATCATCAGATATTGTCATTACTGATGGTGAAAAACCAGTATGTATTGCTGGTGTAATGGGTGGTGAAAATACTGAAGTAACTGAAAACACTAAAACAATTCTTATCGAAAGTGCGATTTTCGACAGTGTAAGTATAAGATATACGGCTAATAATTTAGATTTAAGAAGTGAAGCATCCATTAGATATGGGAAGGGGTTAAGCTATGAATACACTGAAAAGGCCATTGAAAGGGCTTGCCATTTATTAGAAAAATATGCTGGTGCTAAAGTCTTAACTGGTATTACCAAACATGATAAAATTGATAAAACACCAAAAGTTGTAACTTTTAAAGCTGAGGAAATCAATTCTTTACTTGGAATAACTATTTCTGAAGAGGATGTTAAAACTGAACTTAATCGTCTAGATTTTCCTTTTGAATATAAGGATGGCCTATTTGTGGCAACAATTCCACCAAGAAGATTAGATATTGATTCAAACGTTAATGATATTGCTGAAGAAGTAGGTCGTCTATATGGTTATCATAATCTTGTATCAACCTTGCCAATTTGTGGGGTTAAAAAAGGTGAGTATAAGGGTGATGTTAAGTATCGCAAATTAATTTCAAAAAGATTAAGAAGTTTAGGCCTTAATGAAACAAAAACGTATACTTTAGTTTCGCCAGAAATGGCTAAACTATTTAAATATGAAGACAAGGAAAATGCTTTATTACCAAACCCAATGAGTATTGATAAATCTGTTTTGAGAACAACATTAATTCCATCATTACTAAATGTTTATGACTACAATAATAAAAGAAAAATTAAGGATATTATGTTTTATGAAATAAGTAAAACATATGATAAGGATTACAATGAAGAAAGTAAAATAGCCATTCTAATGAAAGGTAATTATATATTAAATGAATGGAATCAAACAAGTATCAAAGTAGATTTTTATGTCATCAAAGGAATTATTGAAGATATTCTAAACTATTTAGGCTTTAAAAATAGGTATGTCTTTGAAAAAAAAGCTGTGTCTGATTTACATCCAGGTATAAGTGCCTCTATCATGTTAGATGGAAAACAAATTGGTGTTATTGGGAAAGTACATCCTTCATTAAATAAAGATGATATTTATGTTGCGGAGCTTTCGCTTAATGCTTTAATGACAAAAGTAAAGCCAATAAAATTTAAAGAAGCCCCAAAATATCCAAAAATTGTTAAAGATATGGCGTTCATTGTTAAAAAAGAAACAACTTCAAATGAAATTGAAACTATCATTAAAAGAGTAGGTGGAAGACTACTTACAAACATTCACGTTTTTGATGTTTATACTGGTGAAAATGTTCCAGCTGGTCAAAAATCAATAGCGTATTCTTTAACTTTCCAAGATCAAAATAGAACTTTAACTGAAGAAGAAGTAACTGAAATATTTAATAATATAATTAAAAATGTTGAGGAAAAGATAGATGCCAAATTAAGAGACAAATAAAACAAGGTTAATGCCTTGTTTTATTATCTAATAAATGAAGTTTTTCTTTTCTTACAACTTTACTGTGAATTTCTATACTGACATTGGTATCATGATAATTCATATAATCAAAAGCGCAGGTTCTTTTGATACTAACTAATCTATTCTTTTCTTTAGCGATAATCTTCGCTTTAAATTGATGTAATTGATTTAGGTCAAATGAAGAATCATCTATTTTATTAAATGATTTATTTGTTTGATTTATCCAAGTTCCATAGATGCCATTATCAATAGTTTGATTTATGCTTGGAAGTTTATGATGATTTTTAATTAGTATATCAGAAAGGCGTTTAACGTAGTTTAAATGAACTATTGAAGTATTTTGAATTTCATTAAAATCAGTATTTGGAAATTCATTATTATTTATAGTCGGATAAACATTGTTTGAAAAAATGTCTTCAAAGGTTTTCCCATCTGTACCTTTTTCGGCAATTTGTATATCTTTCGCCAATGACAAATAATCTTGTTTGGTGTACTCGACGCATAGCGAAAAGCAATGTTTTAAAATAATATATGGTAAATATGCTTCTCCGTATTTCTCTTGAGTAATTAATTTCATTGGTCTAATCACAAACAAGTCATTAGCGTTATATGTTTCCATGTAACAAAACCTCCTCGTATTGAAATTATAACACATCTTTTGGAAATATGAAATATTTTGTTAAAAATATTGACTTGAAACTGACTTTAGGTGTTATGATATATATGTATACAAGATATTGTATCAGAAAGGATGATATTATGGAAAAAGCAAAAGTTTATTTTACCAAAACAATTACTCCAGAAAGTGTAGTAAGACTTTATGAGATGTTAGCTAAAAAATTACCTGGGAAAGTGGCTGTTAAAGTTCACTCAGGAGAGGAGGGGAATCAAAACTATCTGCATCCAGAATTTATGAAACCAATTATTGAAAAGGTAAATGGTACAGTGGTAGAATGCAATACGGCTTATGAAGGTCAAAGAAACAGCACTGAAAAGCATAAAAAAATAATTGAAAAGCACGGTTGGTCAAAATATTATGATGTTGATATTATGGACGCTACTGGACCAGACATGGTGCTTGATATACCAAATAATAAAGTAATTAAAGAAAATTTTGTTGGAAAAAATATGAAAAACTATGATTCGATGTTAGTACTTTCACATTTTAAAGGGCACCCAATGGGTGGATATGGTGGAGCTTTAAAACAATTATCAATAGGTTGTGCTTCGACGGCTGGAAAAGTTTGGATTCACTCAGCTGGAACTAATAAAGATCAAAATACATTATGGGATAATTTACCAGAGCAAGACAAATTTTTAGAAGCTATGGCTGATGCTGCCGAGTCGGTAATAAATTATTTTAATGGCAATATTGCCTTTATAAATGTAATGTGCAATATGTCAGTAGATTGTGATTGTTGCGCTGTAGCGGAAGATCCATGCATGAAAGATATTGGAATCCTTGCAAGTTTAGACCCTGTAGCTATTGACCAAGCTTGTATAGATTTAGTTAAAAAATCAAATGATCCGGGGAAAGACCATCTATTAGAAAGAATTAATTCAAGACATGGAATGCACACTATTGATATGGCGGCAGAATTAGGCTATGGAACAAAAGATTACGAATTAATAAACATTGATGAGTTATAAAGCTACAAAAGGAAAATTATCTAATGGAATAAGATATGGAGATAAAGGAATAGGGTTTCATACTAAAAGCAACATTTAATACGTCAGCTTCTTCGGCATATACAAATCTCTTTTGTTTTTCAGTTAGTGTTGGAACAATATAATTTTTAACAGCATCAGTGTGAATTATATAATTAGTTTTAGATAAAATACGATTAGCATGCCATTCTATCTTTTCTTGGTATGCTT
>CAZZCM010000056.1:0-5472 GCA_964652445.1 uncultured Muribaculaceae bacterium
TTCTAGTTTTTATAAGAAAAAAATTCTAAAATTAAACAAATTGTGTTAAATTATGTAATTATAAACAAAAATTTCTAAAACTTTCCAAAAACGTGTTATAATTATAACTGTTTAATATAATAAAATGAGGTGAAAAAATATGGATTTTATGATAGTTTATGGACTAACCATAATCGCATTAATAATAACTATTGGAGCTCAAATATACGTAAGTAGCTCATATAAAAAATATTCAAAAATAAAAAATGCAAAAAATATGACAGGAAGCGAGGCTGCCAGATATCTACTAGATAAAAATAACTTAGAAAACATCAAAGTCGTTGAAACCGGAGGATATCTAAGTGACCACTATGACCCAAATAAAAAAGTAATTAGACTATCTAGTGCCGTATATAATAAACCATCAATCGGTTCGGTTGCCGTTGCCTGCCATGAATGTGGCCATGCTATTCAAGACAAAAATGGCTATCTGTTTATGAGAATTAGGTCAGCTTTAGTTCCCATCACAAATTTCTCGACATATGCTGGTTACCTAGCTATTTTAATTGGTGTCATCTTCGCATCACTAAAATTAATTTGGATAGGAATTATTCTCGAAATAATTATTTTACTTTTCCAACTAGTAACCTTACCAGTTGAAATAGATGCTAGCCGAAGAGCCTTAAAAGAAATAAATCATTTAAATCTATTAGATACCAAAGAATTAAAAGGGGCTAAAACAATGCTTACCGCTGCCGCTTTAACCTATGTTGCCAGTGTTGCCACAACTATAATAGAAATACTAAGGTTAGTTTTAATATTTGGGAGAAGTGATGACTAATGTCTAATTTCATAAGAATGATGTATGGTAGATATGGAATAGACGAACTTTCTAAGTTCATCTTTTATGTCTTTCTAATTCTTTTCATAATTAGCTTTTTCATCAAAAATCTCTTTTTAGATATAACATGGATTTTATTACTAACTATCGTAATCTTTAGATTCTTTTCCAAAAACATCAACAACCGAAATAAAGAAAACAAACTATACCTTAAACTAAAAAACAAAATAGAAAAGCCACTTAAAAACATCAAAAGAAATTTTAAAGAAAGAAAAGAAAACGTCTATAAAAAATGTCACAAATGCAAAACAACCTTAAGACTTCCACTGCCATACGAAAGAGGAATTAAACACGCTAAATGTCCAGAATGTCATAACAAAATAACATTTCTTTGTTTAAGAAAACAAAAAGTTGAAATAATTACCGATAGAGAAAGGATGAGATAATGATAAAACTATTAAAAAACTTAACAAAACGCGATTGGCTTTTAGTCCTAATCAGTTTCGTTTTCATCGTATTTCAAGTATGGCTTGATTTAAAAATGCCTGACTATATGTCAGAAATCACTGTCCTAGTTCAAACCGAAGGTAGTGAAATGAAAGACATATTATCTAATGGTGGATTTATGTTACTATGTGCCTTAGGAAGTTTAGTAGGCGCTATTATAGTTGGCTATTTAATATCTATAGTTGCGGCTAGTTTTTCTTTAAGAGTTCGTAGAAAACTATTCACCAAAATTCAAAAATTAGGAATAGGGGAAATCAAAAACTTTCAAACTAGTAGTTTAATCACCAGAACAACCAACGATATTACCCAAGTCGAAATGCTTATTGCTATGGGCGTACAACTTCTAATAAAAGCTCCAATAACCGCTATTTGGGCTGTAACCAAAATTCTAAACAAAAGCTGGCAATGGAGTGCCCTTACAGCTATAGCTGTTCTAATATTACTAACAACAATAGTAATTATAACCATTATCGTTATGCCAAGATTCAAAATCGTTCAAAAATTAACCGACAAACTAAATGGTGTAACTAGAGAAAACTTAAATGGTATTCGAGTTGTAAGAGCTTTCAATGCCGAGAACTACGAAGAAGATAAATTTGCCAAAGTCAATAACAAATTAACCAAAACCCAACTATTTAACCAAAAAACCTTTGCCGTTTTGACACCAATTATGTACTTAGTTATGTATTTCCTAACCCTTGCAATTTACTTTGTCGGAGCTTACATAATAAAAGATTCATTAATGGCTGACAAACTAAACTTATTTGGAAATATGATTGTCTTCTCATCATATGCCATGCAAGTAATCATGTCATTCCTAATGTTAGCTATGATATTTATGATGCTTCCAAGAGCCCAAGTTTCAGCTAAACGTATAAATGAAGTTTTAGATACCAAAGAAACTATCAAAAACGGAACACTAACAGAAGATAAAACAAGCGAAAGAGGTACCGTTGAATTTAAAAATGTTTCTTTCAAATATCCCGATGCCGAAGAATATCTTCTTAAAAATATCACTTTCAAAGTAGAAAGAGGCGAAACCGTTGCTTTCATCGGTTCTACTGGTTCTGGCAAATCAACTCTTATAAACTTAGTTCCAAGGTTCTACGACGTTACTGACGGAGAAATTCTAATCGATGGCGTAAACATCAAAGAATATGATGAAAACTTCCTTCATAATAAAATTGGATATGTGCCTCAAAAAGCTGTTTTATTTAATGGTACCGTAAACTACAACATCGCTTATGGTGATAATGGTAAAAAAGCAATATCAAAAGAGAAAATCAAAGAAGCTATTAAAGTTGCTCAAGGCGAAGAATTTGTCCTAAAAATGGATAACCAATATGATGCCAATATTGCCTCTGGTGGGACCAATATATCAGGTGGTCAAAAACAAAGATTAGCCATCGCTAGAGCTATTGCAAGAGACCCTGAAATATATATATTCGACGATAGTTTCTCAGCTTTAGATTATAAAACCGACGCCATTTTGAGAAAAGAATTAAAAAATTATACCAAAGAAGCTACAACCTTAATTGTTGCTCAAAGAATTGGAACCATTATGAGTGCTGACAAAATAATCGTTTTAGATAACGGAGAATGTGTTGGTATGGGGACTCATAAAGAACTACTAAAAAATTGTGAAATCTATAAGCAAATTGCTTTATCACAATTATCGAAGGAGGAATTAGACAATGCCTAGACCTGGAAAACAAGCACCTCAAAAAGCCAAAAACTTTGTCGGAGCCATCCAAAGATTGTTTAAAGAACTTAAAGGTTTCCAAGTTCTAATTACCATTTCCTTAATATTAGCGGCTTTAGGTTCCGTTCTCTCAATAATTGCTCCAGATAGATTAGCGGATTTAACCGACGAAATATCCGAAGGATTAGTTGTTAACAAAGAAAATCTAGAAACAATCTCTAAAGAAACCACAAAAAATCTTGATGAAGAAACTTTAAAACAAAAACTTCCAGAAATATTAGAAATGAATATAAGTGAAGAAACAAGTTTCCAAATCATCGCTTCAAGTTCCATTAAAACTGAAGACAAACAAAAATATAATGAAGTCATGGCAGAAATTGCCACCACCCAAGATCAAACAAAAATATTTGAAAAACTTTTAGAACTTCCAAACAGTATATTAGAAATAATCTTGCCAGAAACAACCTATGAAAATCAAAAAATAACTACTGAAGATAAAATCGAATTACTAAAACTATCAAACAATAAAGATGAAAACATAGAATTCCCAGAAAGCATTCAAAATATTTTATTTAAAGAATTTGAAATTGATGGAACAAAAATAACTCCAAAAGATCAAGCAGAATTTATCAAAATCATGAGTTCATTAGATAAAAATGCAGAAGTAAATGAACTATATTCAAAAATAGATGAAATGCCAAAAAACATTCAAACCGTCGTTAAACCATTTATGGATATGAATAAAATCAAAGCTATAGCTTTATTCATAGTAATAATTTATTTACTAAGTGCTTTATTTACATATATTGAATCCATAATGATGGCTACTGTTTCCAATAAGTTTGCTAGAAAATTACGTGGAAACATTTCATCAAAAATCAATAAACTGCCATTAAAATACTTTGATAAACATCAAGCTGGTGACACTTTATCAAGAGTAACTAATGATGTCGATACCATTGCCCAAAATATGAACCAATCACTATCAACCTTAGTAAGTGCGACAACACTATTTATCGGAACAATTATCATGATGTTTGTCACCAACTGGATAATGGCCTTAACTGCTATTTTATCAAGCCTAATTGGTTTCGTATTTATGTTTGCAATCCTCGGCAAAAGCCAAAAATACTTCACTGCTAGACAAGTTGAACTAGGTAACTTAAATGGGCATATTGAAGAAGTATATTCTGGACTTAACGTTGTTAAAGCATACAACGGAACAAAAGAAGCCAACAAAAAATTCGATGAATATAATCAAAAGGTTTATAATGCCAACCAAAAAAGTCAATTCTTATCTGGATTAATGACGCCAATGATGATGTTTATTGGAAACTTTGGTTACGTTGCTGTGTGTATAGTTGGAGCATTACTAACTATGAACGATATTATCAGTTTCGGAGTTATCGTAGCCTTCATTGCCTACGTTAGATTGTTTACTTCACCACTTTCACAAATCGCACAAGCTTTTACTTCTTTACAATCAACCGCAGCTGCTTCTGAAAGAGTATTTGAATTTATCGACGAAGAAGAGATGGCCTCAGAGAAAAATATAACAACAATTTTAAACAAAAAAGATGTCAAAGGACAAATTGAATTTAAAAACGTTTCTTTCAAATACGATGGTAACGAAAAACCAACAATTAATAATTTTAGTGCCAAAGCTTTGCCCGGACAAAAAATTGCCATAGTTGGTCCAACAGGTGCTGGAAAAACAACCATGGTTAATCTACTTATGAAATTTTATGATATTAACGAAGGCGACATAAAAATTGATGGTATCTCAACCAAAGATTTAACCAGAGAAAACGTTCATGATTTATTCACCATGGTACTTCAAGACACTTGGTTATTTGAAGGTACTGTCAAAGAAAATATAATTTATAATAGAAAAGGCATAAGCGATGAAAGAGTTAAAGAAGTTTGCGACATAGTTGGAATTTCTCACTTTATAAAAACGCTTCCCAAAACTTACGATTCTGTTATTTCCGATAGCGACAGTGTTTCCGCTGGTCAAAGGCAGTTACTAACCATCGCTAGAGGAATGATTGAAGATTCCCCATTCCTAATCTTAGATGAAGCTACATCAAATGTTGACACTAGAACTGAAGAATTAGTTCAAAACGCTATGGACAAATTAACCGAAGGAAAAACATCATTTATTATTGCCCATAGGCTTTCAACTATTAAAAATGCCGATTTAATTTTAGTAATGAAAGATGGAAACATCATTGAACAAGGAAATCACGAAGAATTAATGAATCAAAAAGGTTTCTATGCCGATCTTTATAATTCACAGTTTAAACTATAAAATAATATTTTATTCAGAGTATAAAAAATTAAAAGAATATGGTATATGGTTTTCAGAATTTGTTTGAAAAAAACTAATTTTCAATAAAAAATAATTACAAAAAGATACTTCTAAAAAAGTATTTTTTTCATT
>CAZZCM010000057.1:0-5450 GCA_964652445.1 uncultured Muribaculaceae bacterium
TTGCCACGCTATCTGCGTGTATTTTTATTTTATTATACACGCTTATTGTTATACTTGTCAAGACAAGGAGGACTTATTATGAAAATTTCGTTAAATGATTATGAGACTAAAGATGTTATTAGAATTATTAGGGAATGGACCGAGCTTACTCAAAAAGAGTTTGGAAAAAGCATAAATAGAAGTGAACGTACTATTCAAGATTATGAGGCTGGCAGAAGAAGATATTATGCGGAAACATTAAAGGCAATTGCGAAAATACATAATTTGAAAATTACAATAGAAAAAATTAAATAAAAAAATGATATTTAGTTAAAAAACTAATTATCATTTTTTATACTTCCCCTATGACTATTAATACCATTGGTTTACATTCTGTTTGTTCATAGAAGTATTTACCAACTTTATCTCTAATTCCTGATTTTATTTTGACAAAATCAACGTAATTAGTTTTGGTGTTGGCTTTTATGACTTCTAAAGATATTTTTTCAGCCTCTTTGATTAAATCGATATTGTTTTTTACAAAGATAAATCCTCTTGTTAATACTTCTGGACCTGCTAATACATCTTTTGTATGTCTATCTAAAGTAGCGGTTATAACAACAATACCATTATCGCTTAATAGTTCTCTATCTTTTAAAACTAATTCACCAACATCGCCGGCAGCTAGTCCATCGATTAAAATATCATCGATTGGGACTTTCATACCATTGTCAATTAATTTTCCATTTTCAAAATATGCGACTTCACCATTTAATTTTAATAAAATGTTTTCTTCTTTCATGCCTAGCCTTTTAGCAACATTAGCATTGGCAACTTGATGTCTGTATTCACCAATTACGGGCATATAATATTTAGGATTCATTAAATCTAACATTAACATTAAATCTTCACTGGAAGCATGATGTGATGGAAATTGTTTCATTGGAAGTTCTATGACTTTAGCTCCCATTCTCGCTATTGTATCAAATATTTTAGTGGCGGTTCTTTCCATTCCATCATATATTGGTGAAGCGAAGACAATTGTATCTTCTTCGGTTATGTTTATAAATTTATCGTATCCTCTTAAAATTCTTTTTAAATTAGAAAATGGTTTTTCTCTTTCGTCTGATACTAAAACTACTATTTTGTCATCGTTTACATGGTGAATTGATTTTATTCTTTTTTTATCGAATTTGACATATTTCATATCAATGGCTTTTAAAATTACTCCTTCTAATCTTTTCCCCATGATAACAACGTTTCTATCAGTATTCATGATTTCATCAAATAATTCTTGAATACGATATAATTGTGCTTGATAGATGTTGTATAGTATTCTTCCGGGATTTCTATTTAAAATTTCTCTTATTTTGCCATTTGTACGATGATTTGGTGAAGTAAAGCCTCGTTTATCGGCATATATTGATTCACTTAACAAGCATAATACTCCTTGTTTTCCAACATAGGCTAGTTTTCCGATATCGGTTTTGTATGCTCCTAGCATGGTTGGGTCAAAAACAAAGTTTCCAGTATAGAAAATAGCACCATCTTCAGTATATAATACATATCCAACAGCATCTGGTACAGTATGCGTTAATGATATTGGAAATATGCTGTTTTTTCCGAATTCAATTTTTCTATGTGGTTTTATTTTTACTAAATTATCGGTTTTTAAACCTTCCGCTTCTAATTCTTCTTTAATTATTTCTAAGGTAAATGGAGCTCCATATATTTTTAAGTTTGGTAAATCTTTTAAAATGTCACATAAAGCTCCCATGTGATCATCGTGTCCGTGGGTTATAAATATACCCTTTATACGTTTTATATTATCTTTAATATAGTCATAATTAGGAATGATATAGTCGACTCCTAGCATTTTGTCGTCAGCATATTTTAAGCCCGCATCGAAAACAAAAATGTCTTTATCAACTTCGACTATATACATATTTTTGCCTTTTTCATTTTGTCCGCCTAAGGCAAATATTTTTATTTTACTCATTTTTTCTCCTCTCTTTAATTTTAAAAAGCCTTATCAATTATATCATATTTTTGTAGAAAAAAGCAATTTGCTTTAGTTTTCGTCTATAAATATTTTACTAAGTTCTTTTTGTGGGAGTAACATTTTTAAATCTTTTATAATATTTATTTCAAAGCTTTTGCTTTTGACTTTTAGTTTTTCACCATCGATACACCAATTTTTTTTAGGATATTCTTTTAATTTTATTTTTAAATTATCGGTTCTATAGAAGTAGAATCCAGGAACTTTAGTTATATCACTAGTTTTGGCTAAATATAGTGATTTTAAAATGTCTTTTCTACTGGTAATGTTAGTCATTAATACTTCAAATTTATCATCATCCATTTTTACTTCGTCAAAAACTTTAATCCCCCCTATTCTAGTAGCGTTACAAATAAGTACTAGTGAATAAAGACCTTTATATGTTTCACCATTGCAAGTGTATTCCATTTCAAATAGTTGGGTTTTGGTGTTGAAGATTTTAAAGGCATTTACTAAATAAGCTAAATACCCTAAACGTTTTTTTTGTTTTCTTGGGGTGTCGTAGGCAATATCGACGAATTTTCCTAATCCAGCAACATATACAAATGGTTGTTTGTTTATTTGGCAAATATCAATACCTTTTATTTTTCCGTTTAAAACCATTTTTAAATTGGTTTCGGGGTTTTTTCCCATCCCGAACATAGCTCCTAAATCATTGGCTGTTCCTAATGGAATGTGGGAAAGTAATAGTCTTTGTTTTCTTTTAATGTTTCCAGATACTACTTCATTAAAGGTTCCATCGCCACCTAAAGAAATTACTAAAGAAATGTCATTTGGTAATGACTGTACAATCGTTTTAGCATGACCACTATATTTGGTGTATTTTACTTCGGTTTCATAGCCTTTTTCTTTTAAAATGTCGATGAATTTTTTTATAATATTTTTTTTCTTATGATTTCCACTATTTGGATTACATATGATAACGCTTTTTTTCATTTGAACCACCTCTCACATTATATATTAATTTGAGTGTTTATTCAAGTTTTTAGCGTTTTAAAAAGGACTTTGTTAGTCCTTGTTCCATTTCCAGTTTTTTATTTCTGGCATATCTTCTCCATTTTCTCTAATGTAGATGTTGTGCTTTATTATTTTGTTTTTCATTTTTTCTATTAAATATATTTCTTTACTACCTTGGTTGGGCAGATGTTTGATAACATCTTCGACTAGGTGGTAGCGATCGATTTTGTTTTGAACACGCATATCAAATGGTGTTGTAATGGTTCCTTCTTCGATATAACCATGAACTGAGATATTTCTATTATGTCTTAGGTATGTTAGTTCATGAATTAAAGTTGGATACCCATGATAGTTAAAAATAATTGGTTTATTTTTAGTAAATAGTAAGTCATATTCTTCATCACTTAAAGCATGTGGATGTTTGGTTGGTGATTCTAGTTTCATTAAGTCAACTATATTTATACATCTGATTTTGATGTATGGAAGTTCATGCTTTAATATTGAAATAGCAGCCATTGTTTCTAGTGTCGGGGTGTCGCCACAACAAGCCATTATGATGTCTGGTTCGCTATCTTGGTCGTTACTGGCAAAATCCCATATACTTATTCCTTTGGTACAGTGCTTAATAGCATCTTCCATTGATAACCACTGATAACTTGGATGTTTGGAAGCAATGATAACGTTAACATAGTTTTTTGTTTTTATACAATGGTCAAAGGTTGAAATTAAACAATTGGCATCTGGTGGAAGATACATTCTAACGACGTCAGCTTTTTTGTTGGCAATGTGATCTAAGAAACCTGGATCTTGATGAGTAAAACCGTTATGGTCTTGTTGCCAAACATTGGAAGTTAGGATTAAATTTAATGAGGCAATATCTCTTCGCCATGAAATTTGGTTACATACTTTTAACCATTTTGCGTGCTGGGCAACCATGGAATCGACAACTCTAATAAAAGCTTCATAACTGGTAAAGAATCCATGTCTGCCAGTTAATAAGTATCCTTCGAGCCACCCTTCACACATGTGTTCTGATAAATATGAATCCATGATTCTTCCGTTAGGACTTAGATGTTCATCGGTTTTCTTTATTTCGCTTTGCCAATCTCTATCGGTGACTTCAAACATTTTATATAATTGATTTGACATGGCTTCATCTGGACTGAAAGCTCTAAAATTATTTGGATTTTCTTTGATTATATCTCGAATATAGCCACTTAGTTCTAACATATCTTGGGTTTTGGTTTCTCCAGGAATTACTTTGACGGCATAGTCTTTGAAATCTGGTAAAATCAAATCTTTTAGAAGCAATCCCCCATTAGCGTATGGACTGGCCCCCATTCTTTTGTTTCCAGTTGGAATTAGCTGTTTTATATCATCTTTTAAACTTCCGTCTTTATTAAATAATTCTTCTGGTTTATAACTTTTAAGCCATTTTTCTAATTCTTTTAGATGTTCTTCTTTTTCCATTGAAATTGGAACTTGATGGGCTTTAAATGTTCCTTCAATTTTATTATTGTCTATTTCTTTTGGACCAGTCCAACCTTTTGGTGTTTTGAGGATTATCATTGGCCATCTAATTTTATCTTGGGGCTGTCCGTTTCTAGCTTTATTTTGAATGTTTTTTATATTTTTAATGATTATATCCATGGTTTTAGCCATCAAACTATGCATTTCTTTAGGGTTATCGCCGGCGACTAAATATGGTTTATATCCTAAAGCATAGAAGAAACTACCTAGTTCTTCGTTGTCCATTCTTGAAAATACGGTTGGATTACTTATTTTATAACCATTTAAATTTAATATTGGTAAAACGGCCCCATCGGTTTTTGGATTTAAAAATTTGTTACTGTTCCATGAGGTTGCCAAAGGACCGGTTTCAGCTTCACCATCACCGATAACGCAAGCTACGATTAAATTTGGATTATCGAAAGCTGCACCATAAGCATGGGCCAATGAATAACCTAGTTCGCCACCTTCATGAATGCTTCCAGGGTTTTCTGGAGCAGCATGACTAGAAATTCCTCCGGGAAAGGAAAATTGTTTAAATAATTTAGCCATACCTTCTTCGTCTTCACTTATGTTAGGATATTTTTCACTATATGAGCCTTCTAAATAAGTGTTTGAAGTTAAAAAGTTCCCACCGTGTCCAGGACCAGATATATATATCATATCTAAATCGTATTTTTTTATTATTCTATTTAAATGAGTGTAAATAAAGTTTTGAGCTGGTACGGTTCCCCAATGTCCAACAATTTTTTTCTTTATATGTTTTTTACTTAAAGGCTTTTTTAGTAGTGGATTATCAAGTAAATATAGTTGACAGGCCGATAAGTAGTTGACTGCTCTAAAGTATTTGTCTAAAAGTTCAACTTCTTCACTAGTGATTTCTTTTGCCATTTTATCCCTCTATTCTATAAATTATTATAACAAAATTATTGATAAAGAACAATAA
>CAZZCM010000058.1:0-5198 GCA_964652445.1 uncultured Muribaculaceae bacterium
TACCGACATCTGGAATTTAGTAATGGATGAAAAAGGTGAAATTGAATTTAAACTTTGGAACGATAAAGTTAAAATTTGTGTTACTAAAGATAAGAGTGAAAGTGAAGTAAAAATTTCAGATTTAAGTAAAGCTGATTGTAAGTTATAAATTTAAAGTGAGGTAAAAAATGAAAGATGAAATAAAAATTCCTAATCATGTCGCACTTATTGTTGATGGAAATGGTAGATGGGGAATTGAGAAAGGATTAAGTCGCAATAAGGGTCATGAAGCTGGTTTTGTGAATTTACAAAAATTAACGGCATATATGTATTCTAAAGGGGTAAAATATATAAGTGCTTATTTGTTTTCAACAGAGAATTTTAAACGCAGTGAAACTGAAGTAAAGTTTTTAATGAATTTACTTACTGGTAAATTAAAGGAAATACTTGAGTTTTGTCATAGTGAAAAAATTCATGCTTTCTTTTCTGGAAGAAAAGAGAAACTTAGTACTAAAGTAATAAAGGCAATGAATAAAATAGAAGAAGAAACTAAAAAATATAATGATAGACATTTTAATATTTGTTTTAATTATGGTGGGCGTGCGGAAATCGTTGATGCTACTAAAAAAATTGTTGGCGATGTAAATGCTGGTAAATTAGATATTAATGAACTTGATGAAGACATTTTTTCTGATTATTTATATCAAAATATTCCATCAGTTGATTTAATGATTAGAACTAGTGGTGAACAAAGAATAAGTAATTTTCTATTATGGCAATGTTCATATGCTGAATTTTATTTTGTAGATTCGTATTTTCCGGATTTTAAAGCAAAAGATTTTGATATTGCTTTAGCGGATTATTCGAAAAGGAATCGTAGATTTGGAGGAATCGATTATGACAAAAAGAGTAATTAGTGCGATAGTGGCATTATTAGTATTAATACCAATTATACTTCACGGGGGATTAATATTTAATTTTGTAGCTTATTTAATAGCTTTATTAGGATTAAAGGAATTTATTGATGCCAAAAACAAGAAAAAAGAAGTACCCTTTTTCATTGCGCTTATGGCCTTTATATTTATTTCTTTGATAATTTTAGTAGATGTTAATTCATCTTCAACTTTATTTAGTTTGGATTATCGTGTTTTAGCAGCCTTGTTTATTGCTTTTTTACTACCTGTGGTTTTGCAAAATGATCAAAAGAAATATAGTGTTACTGATGCCTTTTATATGCTTGGCGGTGTTTTGTTTTTAGGAATATCTATGGCTTTATTAATTATGCTTAGATATATTGATTTGAAGTTATTTGTGTTCTTATTTACGATAACAATTACAACTGATACATTTGCTTATTTAATAGGGACACTTATTGGTAAACACAAATTATTAATTGAGATTTCACCAAAGAAAACATGGGAAGGGTTAATCGGTGGAACCATAATGGGTGTCTTTGTAAGTAGTATGTTTTATTATACTTGCATAGATTCTAATATTTCACTTTTATTGTTAGTTAGTGTTTGTACTTTCCTTTCTTTATTAGGACAGTTTGGAGATTTAGTTTTTTCTGCAATTAAACGTTATTTTGGTATTAAAGATTTTTCAGGAATTATGCCAGGACATGGCGGTGTACTCGATAGACTAGATAGTATTATTTTTGTTATCTTAGGATTTACGTTTTTTATCAATATACTTTAGGAGGATTTTATGACTTTATTATATTTTATAATCATATTAGGAGTAATTATTTTTATCCATGAATTGGGACATTTTATATGTGCGAAAAAGTCTGGTATTTATGTCTATGAATTTTCCCTTGGGATGGGGCCTAGGATTTTTAAATTTAACCGAAAAAATGATGAAACTGATTATTGTTGGCGATTGTTTCCAATTGGTGGTTTTGTTCAAATGGCTGGTGAGGAAATTGAAGATGATGAGAATATTCCAAAGGCTATGAAGTTTAATAATAAAACTTTTGGGCAGAAGGTTATAACAGTTATTGCTGGAATTATGATGAACTTTATTTTGGCTATTGTTCTTTTGTTTATTGTTGGCTTAATAAATGGGGCACCACAAAATAAAGCGATTGTAGGACCACTTGATCCTGATTATCCAGCTTATACTTCTGGGCTTCAAGAAGGTGACAAAATTCTTAAAGTAAATGGACGAAATGCTGATACAAGTGATAAGTTGACTTTGCAACTTCAGGTGTTTCAAGGTGAAACAATTGACATTGAGGTTGAAAGAAATGGAGTAGTAAAACAATTACAATTAACACCTAAAGAGGTTAAAGTCGATGGTGAGACAACATATCGTTATGGTTTCCAAATTAACGATGAAGTAGAGACAGGAGTATTTGCTTCTTTGAAATATGCATTTACTAAGACATTTAGTTTGATTCATCAAATGATATTTATTATTTGGTATTTAATTACGGGGCAGCTTGAATTAGGTTCACTTGCAGGACCAGTTGGAATTTATAGTGTGGTTGGTAGTGCGGCTGCTTCGGGATTTGTTTCTTTATTATATTTGACGGCTTATATTAGTATTAATGTCGGATTTATTAATTTACTACCAATTCCAGCTTTTGATGGTGGAAGACTTTTATTCCTTATTATTGAGAAGGTAAAGGGTAGTCCAGTCGATACCAGATTAGAAAATACAATTCATACAATAGGATTTTTCTTACTTATGGCTCTTATGATACTTATAACTTATAATGATGTCATAAGACTTATAAAATAGGGTTTTAATATCCTTTTTTTGTGGAAGATTATTTTGTTATTTAAGTAAATGTGATATAATTGAGAAGTGTAAATAACAAAAGGAGGCATACATGCTTAAGGTAGATAGGATAACAAAATATTATGGTGATTTTAAAGCGGTTGATAATTTGTCTTTTGAAGTAAAGCCTGGTGAAATCTTTGGACTTTTAGGTGTTAATGGTGCTGGGAAAACGACTACTTTTAGAATGATAATTGGATTATTAGATCCAACAAGTGGGAATGTTACTTTAGATGGGAAAAAGATAGATTATAGTGTTACTGATACAATAGGATTTTTGACTGAAGAGCGTAGTTTACTTACCAAAATGACAGTTGAAGAACAATGTCAGTATTATGGTATTTTAAAAGGTATGACTGCAAAAGAGGTAGATGAAAGGCTTGATTATTTACTTAAAAAATTTAATATTTCTGGTTATAAAGATAAAAAAATAAAAGAACTTTCTAAAGGTAATCAACAAAAAATTCAGTTTATAACCGCTTTACTTAATAATCCAAGGTTACTTATTTTGGATGAGCCTTTTTCTGGTTTAGATCCATTTAATGTGGAATTATTTAAAAATGAAATTAAGGAAATGGCCTCCAAGGGAAGTATCATTATTTTTTCTTCTCACCGTATGGAACATGTGGAATTATTTTGTAAGAAAATTGTTGTTTTAAAAGATGGTAGAGATGTATTAAGTGGTGATTTAAAAGATATTAAGAAAAAATATCGCAAAAAGAATATTTTAATTAAAGCTGATATAGATGCTAGTAAAATCAAAGAAATTGATGGTGTTCTTGACGTTATAGTTAAACCAGATGAATTAGAAGTTAAAATTGCCGATGAAAGTGTAAAAGAAAAAGTATTTAAGGAAGTTTGTAAGTGTAAAAATGTAACTAAATTTGCGGTTGAGGAACCATCTTTAAATGAAATATTTATTGACAAGGTAGGTGAAAATTATGAAAACTAAATTATGGTATTTAGTTAAAGTTAGCCTAAGCCGTAAAATAAAAACAAAATGGTTTGTAGTGGCCAATGTACTTTTATTAATTTTAATTGCTGGTTTAATTAATATGGATAGTATTATTAAATTATTTGGTGGGGATTTTGATAAAAAGCAAGTTATTTATGTAGAAGATAATTCTAATAAAGCTTTTGATATTTTGAAAATACAAAATGAAAATTATTCATCTTTATTTAGCGGTGAAGATAATTCTAATTTTGTTATTAAAAAAACTACTGAAGATCCCGAAAAGTTATTAACGGATAAGGATAATAAAGATGCTTGGGTTTTAGTTTTTGAAAATAGTGAAGAAAATGTTTTAAAAGCCAAATTAGTTTCTACTGGATTTATTAATACAACTGACTATGCTGAAATTAGTACACTTGTAAATAATACTAAAAGTGAGATTGCTTTAGCAGAAACGAATATAAACCCTGATGAACTTGCGAAAATATCGACACCAATTGAACTAGAAAGACAAGTTTTGGATGAAAATAAAAAAAGCGAAGATGAAAATATGCAGATGATTATTTCAACTGTATTTCCTATCTTTATTTTACCTTTCTTTGCTTTAACTATATTTTTAGTCCAGATGATTGGAGCTGAAGTAAATGATGAAAAAACTACTAGAGGTATGGAAATAATTATTTCTAATGTTTCACCTAAAATTCATTTACTTTCAAAAGTTATTTCAAGTAATTTATTTGTAATTATACAAGGATTATTATTGGTGGCATTTGCGATTATAGGGGTTTTATTAAGAATGGCACTAGGAACTGGCGATATTTCTAATATGGCTAGTGTTGGTAATTTAGATATTGGAGCTACTGTAAATAATTTTCTAAATAGTGAAATTGCAAGTCAGCTTGTTTATATAATTCCACTTACTTTATTAATGATGATTTTAACTTTTATTGCTTATTCGTTATTAGCTGGTGTTTTAGCTTCGATGACTACCAATATTGAAGATTTTCAACAATTACAAACACCGATTATGATTATTTCATTATTAGGTTATTATTTAGCGATGATGGCTGGGGTATTTGAAGGGTCATTATTTATTAAAGTTTTTGCTTTTGTACCGTTTATTTCAGCTATATTGGCGCCATGCTTACTTGTCTTAGGCCAATTTAGTTTACTAGAATTTGTAATCGCGATTATTTTGGTTGTATTTATAATTTTCTTATTAGTGAAATATGGATTTAAGATTTATAAACAAGGTATTTTAAATTATTCTTCTAAAAATTTATGGAAGAAAATGTTTAAAGCTTTGAAAAGCGAGTAATTTTACCTGCTTTTATGCGAGGGTGGCGGAATGGTAGACGCGCTACTTTGAGGGGGTAGTGGAGATTGCTCTGTGAGGGTTCAAATCCCTTTCCTCGCACCAGTGTGAATTCTGTTCTAACTTTTAGAACTTTTAGGTAAAATCAATCAAAAATGATTGATTTTT
>CAZZCM010000059.1:0-5166 GCA_964652445.1 uncultured Muribaculaceae bacterium
ATGTAAAGATTACTTTTTTAGTCTTGCTCTGATATCTCTTTCGATGTCTCGTTTTTTAATACTTTCTCTTTTGTCATAATCTTTTTTACCTTTGGCAACGCCTAATAAAATTTTGGCTTTGCCATTTTTTAGGTAAAGTTTTATTGGAACTAGTGTATAGCCTTCTAGTTTGATTTTATCTTGAAGTTTTAATATTTCTTTTTTATGAAGTAATAGTTTTCTTGTTCTGGTTTCATCATGGTTAAAAATATTTCCTTGTTCATAATGACTGATATGCATATTTATTATAATTGCTTCACCTTTTTTTATGGTAGCATAACTATCTTTTAGATTGGCTTTGCCTTCTCTTATAGATTTTATTTCTGTTCCAGTTAAAACTATCCCAGCCTCTATCGTATCAAAGATTTGATAGTCGTATTTAGCTTTCCTATTGTTTATCTCCATTTTTATCACCTTTTTGTGCTAATTTGAAATTTATAAGCCCCTTATCTTTGATGACACTATCGACAATTATATTGATTTTTTGTCCCACCATATAACGTTTTTTAGTTCGTTTGCCAATTAAACTAAATGTCTGTTCTTGATAAATATAATAATCATCTTCTAAATCGTCTATTCTAATCATTCCTTCAACTAGGTTTGGAAGTTCAACATATATTCCATAGTTAGTTACAGTATCAATTACGCCTCGATATGTTTCGCCAATATGTTCCAACATGTATTCGGCCATTTTCATATCAGTTACATCTCTTTCACACTCAACGGCAGCTCTTTCTCTTTCTGATGATTGAAGGGCAATTTTAGGAAGTTCATTGGTATAGTAATTTACTACTTCGTTGTTGATTTGATGATTGAATAGATATGTTCTAAGTAATCTATGAACTGTTAAATCTGGGAATCTTCTAATTGGTGAAGTAAAATGTGTATAACATTTGCTGGCAAGACCAAAGTGTCCGATATTGGTTGAATCGTATACTGCTTTTTGCATACATCTTAATAACATGGTGGAGAGAATTGAATATTCTTCTTTGTTTTTTAATTGATTTAGTATACTTTGGATTGTTTGCGGGGTTACTTTTCTTAAGTTGGCATTTACTTTATAACCTAAGACGCCAACAAATTTTAAGAAATTGCCTAGTTTTTCCTCTTCTGGGGTTCCATGAACACGATAAATAAATGGAAGCGACATATAAGTAATTGTGGTGGCTACGGCTTCGTTGGCAGCAATCATAAAGTCTTCGATTAGTTTTTCGCCTTCGCCTCTTTCACGTTTTTGAATGTCGATGGCTTTTCCTTGTTCATCAACGATTATTTTAGCTTCGTCGGTATCAAAGTCGATATATCCTCTAGTAATTTTATTTTTTCTAATTATTTTAGCCAGTTCGTGCATTTGCTTTAGTTTATCTGCATATGGTTCATATCCTTTGGGGATGATGTTTTCTTCAATAATTTTATTGACGTTTTTATAGGTCATTTGAATTCTTGATTTGATTATGCTTTCAAAGATTTCGCTAGTTACGGTATTACCGTTTTGGTCTATTTCCATAACACATGAAATGGCTAATCTATCGACGTTTGGATTTAAGGAACATATTCCGTTTGAGAGTTGATGAGGAAGCATTGGTATTACTCTATCGGCTAGGTAGGAACTGGTGCCTCTATTATATGCTTCTTTACCTAAGGCGGTGTTTTCTTTAACGTAGTATGAAACGTCGGCTATATGGACGCCTAATTGATAATTACCGTTTTCTAGTTTATCAATACTAATTGCGTCATCGATATCTTTAGTATCATCTCCATCGATAGTGAAAATCATTTGATTTCTTAAGTCTTTTCTATTTTTGTATTCTTCGGGTTTTACTTCGTTTGGAATCTGTTCTAATTCTTTTAGAACTTCATCAGGGAAGATATCGCTGATATTGTATTTGGCAGCGATTGATAAAATGTCGACTCCAGGGTCATCTTTGTGACCTAAAATTCTGATAATTTTTCCTTTATAGTAGTTACTTTTGTTTATATTACTATCAATTTTGACAACGACTTTATGACCAGGAACTGCTCCTTTAATGTCTTCTTCGGCGATTTCTATCATGATGTTTAATTTGTCATCATCTAGGTC
Organism: uncultured Muribaculaceae bacterium; assembly: GCA_964652445.1. Taxonomy (GTDB): domain Bacteria; phylum Bacillota_I; class Bacilli_A; order RF39; family UBA660; genus Coprosoma. Next base: position 2,120 of record CAZZCM010000059.1, read on the forward strand.
GATAAAGTATTTTTGATCTTTATTGTATAATTCTCCGACTAATAGATTATTTAAATTTCTTTCATTAATGGATCTGATTATGGCTTCATGTTTTTGGTCATCGATGATACTGATGACAACTATATCGCCGTTAATGGCTCCATTGATATTGGTTTTAGAAATGTAATAGTCTTTTTCTTCGCCTTCGACAACGACAAAACCAAATCCTTTTGGGTTTGTGACTAATGTTCCAATTTTTTGGCTCTTATCATTGAATTGTTCATATTTTCCTTTATTGGTAACTCTTATTTTTAAATTTTTTTGAAGTTCTATTAAAATTTTAGGTAATTGTTCTCTTTCTTCTTCATCTAGCTTTTCGGTTATTTCTTCATAGGTTATGGCTTTATTTTGTTTTGTTATGATGTCGTATACTTTTTCTTCCATTTTTTGTCACCTCTATTATCATTATAGTCTATTTTTAATTAAAAATATAGTATTTATAAAAATTAAAACCTTTTAATGGTTGAGTTAGTGTCAATTATTTGGCTTTTATTAGAGCAAAAGTTTTACGTGGTTATTCGTAAAACTTATTATTTTAATTTAGTTTTGATTACATAGTATACACTGAATATAATTGATCCAATAAAGGCAACTATCATATCCCACATGGTATCTGATACACCTGTTTGCGTTACTCTTTGGGCATCTCCACCGAATAGGTAATTACAGGTAAATTCGAATGTTTCCCATAGACCCGCACATAGCCAAGTAAAGGAAAGTATAAATAATATGTTGAAGGTTTGTTTTTTTGATTTATTATATTGTAAGATTATAGCAGCGACATAGGCGCTTAAGATACCTGAAATGGTATGGGTTATTTTATCGAAACCTTCCCATTTGTTATAGTATTCAGCGGTTACGCCTAAATAGTGAGCAAGGAAGATAAATATTATCCATATGGTTTTACAGCCATCATTTATTTTTATTTTAAATATTTTTTCAATGATGTATGGTAAAAATACGGTTAAAATAATACTTGAATCTTTGAGGATTATTATTATTCCTCTATCTAGTTCACCTATTATGGTGAAGGCACTACAAATTAGAGTTATTATGATCAGGAAGATATTTAGTTTCTTCATTGTCTATTTGCTCCATTTCTACACCATTGATTGAGTTAAATCTCTTGGTGATTTTTTCGGTTGTTGTATGAATCTCTTTAACGTCTTTACTGACAGTATCAATGCTTCGTGATAATTTATCCCATCTATCTTTGTATCTTTTGAATTCTTGGTCTAATAGTCTTAATTCTGTTTGTATTACTTTGGTGTATTTATCTCGTTCAATGTTTTTCATTATTATTTGTAGTGTTGTTAAAGTGCTCATTAAGGTTGTTGGTCCGGTAATCCAAACTCTTTTTTTATAGGCATAATCCATTATGTCTTGGTGGTAAGCATTGACTTCGGCAAAAATGGCTTCGGCTGGTAAGAAAAGTATGGCTTGATCGGTGGTTTCGTTAGGAACTATATATTTATTAGCGATTGCATCGATATGTTTTTTCATATCTTGTTTGAAAAGTTTTTCGGCTTCATTTCTTCGTGGATTGTTTTTGTCAACCATGTTTTGGTAGTTTTCTAATGGAAATTTTGAGTCAATGGCGATAAGTCCAAGGGGTTCTGGAGCTTTAACTACTGAGTCAGCTATTGTTCCATTGCTTAAGGTATATTGCAGACTATAAACTTTTTCGTTATTTGGTCCAAAGACATTTTCTAAAATATGTTTTAGGTTTATTTCTCCGAATATTCCTCTGGTTTTTTTATCGGTTAAAACTGTTTGAAGTGAAACGATGTCATTTGAAAGGGTATCTATTTTCTTTTGGGCTTCATCAATTTTTGATAGTCTTTCTAATACTGATGCGAATGTTTTATTTGTTTTTTCAAAGTTTTGGTCTAGTCTTTCGTTTACTTTATCGTTTATTTGATTTAATTTGTTTTCGATTTTTTCGTTTAGTTTATCGAAGTTGTCGTTGGTGTTTTTTGTCAAATCGCTTTTAAATATGCCTAATTCTTTGACCACTTCGGTTTCTAATTTACCGAGCCTTTCGGTAATGTTTGACTCGTTTATGTTTTTGGTTAATGATATAATACTAACTATTAATATTATTATTAATAATCCGATGATGATGTATTCCATTTTACTGGCCTCCTTTTTTTTCATTATATCTTATATATTGGTGGGTTTCAAGTTTTTTTCCAAGAAAAAAAGTATATGATTTATACTTTAATAATATGTATTTTGTTTTTCTTTTACTGGCTCTTTACATAATTCAAACATTTCGACGTTTAAAACTAAAGCTATTTTCCAAAGTGTTCCTAGAGAAAATGTTTGGTGAACATTATTTTCGATATTGGAAATAAATTGTTTTGAGTATTGGCTTTCTTCGGCTAATTTTCTTTGAGTCCACCCTTTTTGCTTGCGATATTTTCTAATGTTCTTCCCTACAAAATCATATACATAATTTTCGTTGCACCTATCAAACTTCATTTTTTATCACCAATATTATTTTCCCACATTTTTCCATTTTATTGGTGTTATTGTTCGTAGTATATCGTTTTTACGTTGAAAATACAATATTTTTGATAATTATTTTTGTAATAACCATGCTTCATATCCACCAATTACGCTTATTGCATTATATCCTTGGTTTCTTAATATTTGGCATAGCTTTTGGGATGTGATTCCGTGTCTACAGTATAGATAATATGTTTCTTTTTTGTTTAGATATTTATCTGGTTTTATCATTAGTTCTTTTGATTCGATGTTTTTAGCATTGGGAATGTGGTTATTATTGAAGTTTTCTATTGTTCTAATATCTATAATGTTAGCATTTGGAATCTTTAACAAATCTGATACTGAAATATTCAAATTTATCACCTCTATTACATTGTATGTTGTTTTATTTTTTTTAATGGTGCGGGTAACACAAAAAATAATAATTTCTTTTATATTTGGCGTTAATAAAAATAGTAAGATGTTGGCTTTTGCTTTCATAATTTGCATGTTACCTA
>CAZZCM010000060.1:0-5003 GCA_964652445.1 uncultured Muribaculaceae bacterium
CCTTCATTAAAATTATGAATTTTAAAATCTATTACTAAAGGATTTTTTTGTAAAGTTTTTCTTGTTTCTTCTTTGATTATACCAGTTCCAACGCCATGAATAATAGTTAATAATTCATTTTTCATTTTATAATTATCGTTTATAAAATCATTAATAGCAACTCTAGCACTATCTCTATCAAAACCGTGTAAATCTAATTTGGGATAAGTATCTAGAAAAATCATCTCATTTAATTTCGTCATATACTTCTTCCATTTCTCCTAAAGTTGGGATTGATTTATAACTACCTACTCTTGTTACTGATAGAGCTGAGGCTAATATAGAAAATTTTAATATTTTTTCGTAATCAAAGTTATTAGCCAAACCATAAGCAAAGGCTCCATGGAAGATATCGCCTGCACCAGTCGAATCTATTGTTTTTACTTTAACTGTGGGCATTATTTTTATTTGATTATTATATTTATACAATATGCCGTTTGTTTCTAAAGTGATAATGATGTTATTTTTAAACATGGACTCCATTTTTGTATAACTTTGTACAAGCGTTACTTTGTTGGTGAAATCTATTTTTACCCCGGTTACTTTCTCGGCAAAACTTTTTGAACAAACTAAATATTTTACTTCTTTGGCTAGCTCGATTATTTCTCTTTTGTCTCTATCGGCATCGAGGACACTGATAGCATCTGGATATTGTTTTAGTAGATTTTTACTGGCTTCATATTCATACCCATCTAGTAATATTATATTTGGTTTTTCATTTAAAGTAAAAGGTTTTAAAAAGTTATTTTTAGGAACATAAGATAATATTGTCCTTGTACCATTTGAATTGTTAGCTAGAATTAAACTATGTGATGTTTCGGTGTCATCGTCTAAAACAACATTATTAACTTTTACTCTATTTAGGGCAAATTCTTTTTTTATTTTTCTTCCATATTCGTCATTACCTAATAAACAAGCCATTTCGACATCTTGATTCCACTTTCCTAAAAGAAAGGCAGAAACGCTAGCTGAACCACCAACACATTCGGTTTTTTCGTGGTATCTTACTTTAGTATTTTCTTTGGGAAAGCTATCGGTTACAAATGTGGTATCATAGGTGGCGTGTCCAATACATAAAATTTTCATGATTGCTTCTCCTTTATAGTAGCCCTGGCAGCAGCTATTATGGCGATTGGAACACGATAAGGTGAACATGAAACATAGTCTAATCCTAGTTTATTAAAGAATTCTATACTTTCTGGGTCGCCACCATGTTCTCCACATATTCCAAGTTCGATAGTTGGATTAGCTTTTTTAGCTAGTGATGTTGCAACCATTAAGAGCTTCCCAACGCCTTCTTTATCAATGGTTTTAAAAGGATCTTTTTGGAATATTCCTTTTTCATAATAATTTTCTAAGAAAGTTCCAGCATCGTCTCTTGAAAAGCCATATGTCATTTGGGTTAAATCATTTGTTCCAAAACTAAAGAAAGTGGCTTCTTGGGCTAATTTATCAGCTTCGACAATGCTTCTTGGAACTTCTATCATAGTTCCAATTTCATAATCTATTTCCATGTGATAACTATCGAAAGTTTGATTGATGGCATCGACTATAATGCTTTTTAAATATGTAAATTCATTAATGTCACCAACTAATGGAATCATTAATTCTGGATGTACACTATATCCTTCTTTGGTGACGGCTATAGCTGCTTCGATGATAGCGGTTGTTTGCATTAGGGCAATTTCTGGATAAGTTATGGCAAGTCGGCAACCACGATGCCCCATCATTGGATTAAATTCTTTTAAGTCGTTGACTATTTCTCTAAGTTCTTCTTCGGTCATGTTTAAAGCAGTAGCCAATTTGTCAATATCTTTTTCAGTTTTGGGTAAAAACTCGTGTAGTGGTGGATCTAAATATCTAATAGTTACTTTATTGCCGTTAGCTACTCTGAATAGTTCTTCAAAGTCTTTTCTTTGAATTGGTAAAAGTTCTTTTAGAGCTTTATCTCTTTCTTCTTTGGTTTTAGCGACAATCATTTTTCGCATTGATAATAGTTTGTTTTCTTCGAAAAACATGTGTTCTGTCCTAGCAAGGCCTAAACCTTCAGCACCAAATTTAAAAGCTATGTCGGCATCTTTTTTGGTTTCAGCGTTAGCTCTAACTCCTAGTTTTTTGATTTCTTTAGCCCAGTTCATGAAGGTTTCAAAGTCGCTACTAATATTTATTTCACTTGTTTGGATTAAACCTTCATAAACGTTTCCAGTTGTTCCATCTAGAGATATGTTGTCGCCTTCGTGGTAAGTTTTATTTCCAATGTTTATGGTTTTTGTTTCTTCGCTTACGTTTAGTTCATGGCAACCACTAACACAACATCTACCAATTCCTCTAGCAACAACAGCAGCATGACTGGTCATTCCACCTCTAACAGTTAAAATACCAACCGCACTGTTCATGCCTTCGATATCTTCTGGTGAGGTTTCATTTCTAACCAAAATGGGATTTATGCCTTTGTTTTTGGCGTTAACAGCATCTTTAACATTGAAGTATATTTTTCCTGATACGGCGCCTGGCGATGCTGGAAGTCCAGTAGTTATTATTGTGGCTTGTTTTAAACTTTTTTCATCAAATGATGGATGTAATAGTTCGTTTATTTTATCTGGTTCTACACGCATTAAGGCTTCTTCTTTGGTGAGTAATCCTTCACTGACCATGTCGACAGCAATGGTTAAAGCGGCTTTGGCTCCTCTTTTTCCATTTCTAGTTTGGAGAATGTATAATTTACCGTTTTCAACAGTAAATTCCATATCTTGCATATCTTTATAGTGTTTTTCTAGAATTTTTGAAATATCTTTTAGTTCTTTATATATTTCTGGATAATCCCTTTCCATGGCATCGACTGATTTTGGGGTTCTAACTCCAGACACGATATCTTCACCTTGGGCTTTTTCTAAGTATTCACCATATAGGTTATTTTCACCAGTTGATGGATTACGTGAGAAAGCTACACCGGTGAAGGAATCATCTGTCAAATTACCGTAAACCATTTCTTGGACATTGACAGCGGTCCCTAAGGTGTCGCTAATGCCATTCATTTTTCGATAAATGCTGGCACGTTCGGTATTCCATGAACGGAAGACCGCTTTAACTGCTTCTAATAATTGCTCTTTAGGATTTTCAGGGAATCGTTCTTTGGTAAGTTTTCGATATATTTTTTTTGATTCCATGGCAATATCATACATGTCTTCGGCAGTTAAATCCAAATCATTGGTTACGTGACGTTTATTCTTTTTGTTTTGAAGTAGTTTTTCAAATTCGTCTTTTCCTTTTCCTTTGACAACATCGGCAAACATCATGATAAGTCTACGATATGAGTCGTAAATAAATCTAATGCTAGCTTCGTCTTTGGCAAGATGTCTGGCGATTTCGTCATTTAAACCTAGGTTTAATATTGTATCCATCATTCCTGGCATACTGATTGGTGAACCACTTCTAACTGATAGTAATAAAGGGTTTTCTTTATCACCTAGTTTTTTGTTTGTTTCGATTTCTAGTTTGGCGATGGTATTTAGTATTTCTTCTTCTATTTCTTGATCAATGGTTTGATTATCACTATAATATTTATTACATGCTTCGGTAGTTATGGTCAATCCATTTGGCACTGGAAGTCCCATATTTATCATTTCGGCTAAATTTGCTCCTTTTCCTCCTAAGAGATTACGCATGTCTTTATTGCCTTCTTTAAAAAGGTATACATATTTGGTCATTGTGTGTGGCCTCCTTTTATTCTTTTTTTATTATATCATTTATTTGATTATATTTGTATAAATTTTGTTATTTTTTAGCCCTTGGGTGACTATTTAAGTAAACGGTTCTTAATCTTTCATTTGATATGTGGGTATATATTTGGGTGGTCGAAAGGTTTTGGTGCCCTAAAAGATCACCAACGCTTTTTAAATCAGCTCCTTCATTTAACATATGCGTAGCGTAAGTGTGTCTTAAAGTGTGTGGAGTTACATGGACATTTATTTTGGCTTTTTGGGTGACTTCGCTGGTGATTTTTCTAACGGTTCTATCGTTTAATTTATTTCCATGTTTATTTACTAGTAAATAGTTAGTGTTGGCATTTCTCACTTTTAAATAGTTATCTAGTAGTTTTTTACATCTTGAACCATAGTAAACATATCTTTCTTTATTACCTTTTCCTAGTACTAAAATTTTATGTTCTTTGAAGTTTATATTTTTTGTTTCGATATTTACTAATTCGCTGACTCTTATCCCTGATGAATAAAGTAATTCTAAAATAAGGGCATCTCTAATTCCTTCTTCGGTTGTTTGGTCGGGGGTATTTAGTAATGTTTCTAAATCTTTATAGTTTAGGAAGTTTGGTAATTTTTTTTCTTTTTTAGGATTACTTATTAAGTTCATTGGATTATTTTTTATTTTGCCTTCGGCTTCTAAATATTTAAAATAACTTTTTAATGAACTTACTTTTCTCGAAATGGTTGATGATGAATATTTTTTATCGTATAGTTTTTTTAAATATCCTCTGACTATTTCTACATCGACCTCTTGTATTTTTTTGACTTTTAAGTAGTTGTAAAATTCTTTTAGGTCAATTTTATAATTAGTGATTGTGTGGTCGGAAAAGTTTTTTTCGTATTTTAAGTAATCTAGAAATTCCTCTATCATATTATCACCACTTTTATTTTATCAAAAAGTAGAGCTTGTCTCTACTTCTTCTGATACTTGTTTTAATTATTTTGGCTTTTATTCGTTTTAACCTCTATTTTGTTTTGGGTTGATTTTCATAATCACCAAAAAGTGTAAGTTGGTGCGGTAATTGTTCTTCCGCTGGTTTAGCTTTGGTTTGTGGACATTTAACAATATTGATATTTATTGATGGTTTTTTATATTCTGTAGGTTCTTGTCCATGTCTTTCTTGATATGGGATTAGTTTTGTTCTATATATTTTTTCTAATTCTTCTTCTAGATGTTTACCTAACATAAGATGTCCACGGAGA
>CAZZCM010000061.1:0-4959 GCA_964652445.1 uncultured Muribaculaceae bacterium
CCGTCGCAACTCTCAAAGCATTATGTCTAATAATATTGTTTTCTATAAGCACATAATTATCCTCAATAATTTCCGCACCTAATTTTTTAATATTATCATAATCAATGTCAACTAAATCCTTTTGTTCACAAGTTTCATATTTTTTAATAATCTCTGGAGCAATTTTTCCATTATTAACAACCACCGCATCAATTTTTCTTTTACCTAAATACTTATTTAATAATTTAATATGATGGCTTACTAAAAAATCATCAGTTTCCCCAGGCTGTGTCACAATATTACAAACATATATAATCTTAGCTTTACTTTTTTCTAGTTCCTCTCTAACTTCATCGCATATTAAATTAGGAAGAATGCTTGTAAATAAACTACCCATACTTAAAATAATAGCTTCAGATTCCCTAATAGCTTTCAAAACATCAGGATTAACCGAAGGCTTTTCTTTATAAAAAACCGTATTTATATTACGCTGGTCATCAGTAATATTATGTTCGCCCTCGACAATATTTCCATCATCCATTTGCCCCATCAAAATAACATTATCTTCAGTAAGTGGTAAAACATTCCCTTTTAATTTAAGTAACAAATTTAAAAGCTCAATTCCATCAGACATATTACCCATAATATCCTTCGCACCTGTTAATAACAAATTACCAATTGGATGTCCATTCAAATCACTACTCGTGTCAAAACGATAATCGAGAAGTTTACCAACATTCTCTTCATCATCAGATAAACTAATCAAAACTTTACGAATATCACCGACCGCCAACATATTAAATTCTTCTCTCAATCTTCCAGTACTTTTACCATCATCACAAACCGAAACAACCGCTGAAATATCAAAAGGTAACTTTTTTAAACCTTTTAATAAAACACTCATTCCAGTTCCACCACCTAAAACAGCAATTTTAATTCCTTTCACAACATTCACCTACCTTTATACTAAGCGCAGCAACTGCACCATCACTCACAGCTGTCACAATTTGATAATAATCCTTTAAAACCACATCACCACATGCATACACATTTTTAAGTGAAGTCTCCATATGATTATTTACTTTAATATACTCATTTTCCTTAGCAATATTTTTAATAAAGTCAGTTTTTGGCTTTCCACCAATCGCTATAAATAAACCTTCCAAATCAATTTGCGAACCATCCTTTAAAACAACCCCACTCAAATTATTTTCTTTAGAAAGCAATTCGCTTATTTCACAATGTTTTAAAACAGTAATATTTTCACAAGATAAAATACGTTCTACCATGTCTTTATCAGCTCTTAGCTCACTTCTAACAAAAACATAAACTTGTTTGCATAAATCAGATAAATATAAAGCATTAGTTAAAGCCGAATTGCCACCGCCAACAACTCCAACCACTTTATTTTTATAAAACGTTCCATCACAAACTGCACAATAACTAATTCCTCTTATCGAATCTTCACCATTCAAATTAAGTTTACGTGGTGTCCTACCAGTAGCTACAATAACATTTTTACACCTAAATTCTTTGTTACTAGTTTTAACCACATAACATCCATCATTTTCAACCGAAATCACCTCAGCAAATTCAAAAGGAATTTTATTTTTCTTAACATGATTAAACATTTTCAAAGCCAGTTCCGCACCATTAATAGATTCATAACCCAAATAATTTTCCACCACACTAGTTTTAAGCATCTGCCCACCAGGAGCATCCTTGTCAATTAACAAAACACTCTGACCAGCTCTTTTTAAATATAATGAAGCCGATAAACCAGCAGGCCCAGCCCCAATTACAATCGTATTATAATCCAAATTAACAAGCCTCCTTATATAACTTTCCCTTCTTGTAACTAATTACAAATAAAACAATTCCACTAATAATCATCAATAATGAAACAACTTGCGCTACTTTAAAATTTAAAAACATCAAACTATCAGTACGTAATCCTTCAATAAAAAATCTAGCAAATCCATACCACATCAAATATAAACTAGTTACCATGCCTACATTATTCTTTTTCCACCTTCTAAAAAGTACTAAAATAATAAATCCTAATAAACACCATAAAGATTCAAAAAAGAAAGTTGGAATATAATAAGTACCACCAATATTCATCCCATTAATAACAAATTCAGGTAAAAACATATCTTGTAATTGCGTTAAAGTAGTCGCTGGACCATGAGCTTCACCATTAAAGAAATTTCCCCATCTCCCAATGGCTTGACCAATAATAAGACCAACGACAATAAAATCCAGTATCAACAGCAAATTAATATTCTTCTTACGTAAATATAAAATCAAAAAAACTAATCCCGCAATTATTCCACCATGAATCGCCAGTCCGCCTTTCCAAAATTCTAAAATTTCTATAGGATTCTCACTATAATAATCCAAATGAAATAATACAAAGTACATTCTTGCACCAACAATTCCAATTAAAATCACCATAAACAATAAATTAGTAATAAAATCTTCCGAAAAGCCAAACTTCTTCGCTTCACTTATAACTAATTGCCCACCAACAATAACAGCCAAAAAGATAAATAAAGAATAATAATGAATACTAATAAACCCTAAATCAATTATCGGATTCATGAGTTTTCCCCTTTCCGTGCAATTTATCAAATACCAGCGTATCCATCAGAACATTCAAAACTGAGATCAAAATAGCCGCACACACTGCATACCATATACCATAAATCTCAAAATGTGGGGTCAAAATAAGACTAACAAGCTTTAAAATAATTAAATTAATAAAAGGGTAAAAAAGTCCTAAAGTAATACCAGTAATCGGAATTGTTAACCAAACCAATAAAGGTTTAATTGTTTTATTAAGTAAATAAATAATAACCGCTGCTACCAAACTCCATAAACCATAATATCCATTATCAATATATAAAGTATCATCAAAAATGAGTGACGTCAAAACCAAAATACAAGCATAACCAATCATTCTAACAATCCAATCAAAAACTTTATATATTCTTTCTATAGTGAATAATTTTCCTATCATAAAAATCACCTATTTCAAAAATACACTCTTTCTTATTATAACACAAATTACAAATTATTCACTTTTTAGTTCAAACAAAATATTTCTAAGTTCCATAGCTCTTTCAAAATCAAGATTTTTAGCAGCTTCTTTCATTTCATTTTCAATATTAACCATTAACTTAGCTTTTTCTTGTTTGCTCATTTTAGCTGGTTTTTCTTCCTTAATTTCTTCATTATTAGAAATAATGTCCCTAATTTCCTTAACAATTGTCTTTGGTGTAATACCATGTTCTTTATTATAAGCATCTTGGATAGCTCTTCTTCTTTCCGTTTCTTTAATCGCTTTTTCCATTGCATCGCTTATACTATCTGCATACATAACAACACGACCTTCAGCATTTCTAGCCGCCCTACCAATCGTTTGAATAAGACTTCTTTCACTACGTAAAAAACCTTGTTTGTCTGCATCCATAATTGCTATTAAACTAACCTCAGGAATATCAATGCCTTCCCTTAATAAGTTTATTCCAACAACCACATCATATTTACCAATTCTTAAATCACGAATAATTTTCGTACGTTCTAAGGTCTTAATCTCATTATGTAAATAAGCAACCTTAATATCGATTTTCTTTAAGTACTGCGTTAATTCTTCAGCCATTCTAATCGTTAAAGTCGTAATTAAAGTTCTTTCATTTTTATTAATTTGATTTCTAATTTGTTCAACCAAATCATCAATCTGATTTTTAATAGGTTTCACTTCAATTAATGGATCTAATAAACCAGTTGGTCTGATAATTTGTTCGGCAACTTCATGATGACACTTTTCAAGTTCATAATCACCAGGTGTTGCTGAAATATAAATAACTTTATCCAATTTTTTCTCAAATTCTTCAAATTTAAGCGGACGATTATCCAGTGCACTAGGTAATCTAAACCCATAATCAACTAAAACCCTTTTTCTAGCTTGGTCACCATTATACATAGCTCTTACTTGTGGTAAAGTAACATGTGATTCATCAACCACTAAAAGAAAATCATCGCCAAAAAAATCAATTAAAGTCGTTGGTGTTTCGCCAGGGCCTCGCAAAGCCAAATGCCTAGAATAGTTTTCAACTCCACGGCAAAAACCTGTTTCCGAAAGCATTTCAATATCATAATTAGTTCTTTCCATTAACCTTTGATATTCTAATAGCTTATTATTTGCCTTAAATTTAGCTAACTGTTCATCAAGTTCTTTTTTTATATTTTGAATAGCCAATTTAAGTTTATCCTCACTAGTAACAAAGTGACTAGCTGGAAATATAGTAATCATTTTTTTATCATTTAAAATAGCCCCAGTTACAATATCAAATTCGCTAATTCTATCAATTTCATCACCAAAAAATTCTATACGAATTCCTTTAGTATGTTGGTTAACAGGAATAATCTCTAAAACATCGCCACGAACCCTAAATGAACCCCTTTTCAAATCAATATTACTTCTTTCATATAACATCTCAATAAGTTTCCCAATAATACTATCCCTATCAACCGTTTCACCTATTGCCATTGACAACATTTTATTACGATATTCCTCAATTTCGCCAATACCATAAATGCAAGAAACTGAAGCCACTACAATAACATTTTTATTATTTAATAAGGCCGATGTCGCATAATGGCGCAGCTCATCAATTTCGTCATTAATAGACGCATCTTTTTCGATATAAGTATCTGTTTTTGCTACATAAGCTTCTGGTTGATAATAATCATAATAAGAAACAAAGTAACAAACATAGTCATCAGGAAATAATTCCTTAAATTCTGAATAAAGTTGTCCAGCCAACGTTTTATTATGAGCAAGCACTAAAGTAGGTTTATTAACTTCTTTTATAACATTGGCAATCGTAAAAGTTTTACCAGTTCCTGTCGCCCCTAATAAAACCTGTTCTTTTTTTCCTTCTTTAATTCCTTTAACTAAACTTTCAATCGCTT
>CAZZCM010000062.1:0-4876 GCA_964652445.1 uncultured Muribaculaceae bacterium
TGGTTATCGTTAACGGAAATGATTTTCCCATCTGCTACTTTTACTAATGTCGTACCTGTTACTTTGAAATCAGCCATATCATCTACATAGTAGTTGGCTTCTTTTCCTAAATAATTTTTATTAAAGGCGTCGGTTAAATTAGCTTTATAAATAGTTGGCGCATCTTCGCTGGATTTGATTGTGGTAATTAATGAATCGTATTCGGCCAAACGATTATCATCTTTTTGTTCTATTAAAACGTAATATGTTCCTGGGTAGCTAAGCATTGACCCTATTATTATATTTTCATATTGTATTTCGGTTACTTCTGTTTGATTATCTTCGGTTTGGCTTTCTTTAGTTTCGTTTGCTTTGTTAGTGGCAATTAATGTTATACCATAGAAGATTATCATGATTCCTGTAACGATTAAAACTATTTTTAGAAGTTTAATCATTTCGTTATTTGAACTATTTGGTTTTTCTATTTTATTTGTTTCTTGTTTATCTTTGCTTTTGGTTAATTCTTCTTTATTTTGTGTTTTGTTGGTTGTTTTTTTCTTGTTACTCATAATATCACCTAGCTACCATTATAGCACATTTATTGGAAAATTTAAAGCTTATTTACTAACTGGCATGGCTGAAACGGAATTAGCTACACTCATTAGATCTTCTCTACTCATGTTATCGGCTACAACGTAGTATTCGATACCGTTTGATACCCAGCTTACCATGTTATCTGATACTGCTGCGACACTGGTAGCTAATTGGAATGGTTCACCGTAAACTGATACGATTGCCAATTCGTCTTCAACACTGGCGGTTTGCTGAACAAACATAAATGGATTATCACCTTCGAAGGTCATGATGACTCTTTGGCCGCTATCTAAATCGACTGTATCTTTGCTGGCTAATTTGGTATTTTCGGGAACATACATTGGGTATGTATCACCTTCTATTTTACTTACTGGTTGGGTGGTGCTTTCGGTTTTAGCGGTTTTCATGTTTTGTTCTAAGTTGAAGTAATTGTCTTTGAATTGGGCTTTTAAATCAACTTTTTTGAAGGTCATTTTGATTAATACGTCGCCTTCTTTATTCATTACTTCTACTTTTTTAGGATTTAGTTTTTTGTCAAAATAAATTTTTTGTTTTTCTAGTTCATTATTATTTGGATAATTTACGGTTGTTGTAAATACGTAGTTATTAGTGGTAACTTTAAATTCTTTTTTGTCGTCGTTTTGAATATCACTTAATAATGTTTGAAGTAAATATGTCTGTGAGTTATTGTATGGCCAATCGCTTTGAAATTTGAAACTTTTGTTTAAACTTGGTGTTAGAACATAGACACCGTCGGTGTTTTTTAGGATTATTTGTTCGTGGTTGTTGGTTTGATTTTTTAATGATACTCTAAATTTATCGTCTTTAGCATATGAGGCTTCAACATCATATTTATATATGTCATCGTTGTTTGTTATTTCTAGGGTTCCGGTTAGATTATATCCTTTAAGTCCATTGATTTTCTTTTCTAAATCTTTGGTGGCATCTTTAGTGCTATAATTACCACATCCGACCAATAGTAAACAGGCACATAATACTAAACATATTTTTTTCATTTTTTCACCATCTTTCAATTTTCATTTAAGTATATGGATATTTTTTCTAAATATGAATGAATATTATGTTTTTTTTGGTTAATACTATAAACAAAATGGGAAGGAGTGTATTATGGAAATTTTACAAAAGGTATGCTTAGTTCTTACGATTATTGGGGCTATTGTATGGGGAATAATTGGTGTATTTGATTTTAACCTTGTCGAAGCTATTTTTGGATCAAGTATGTTTTCTAGGATTATATATATTCTAGTAGGTATTGCAGGATTAATTAATATTGGACTTTTATTCCATCATTTGGAGGATTAAAAAACTATCAATTTATTTGATAGCTTTTTCTATTTTTGAATAACTTAATACGGTTAATAAGTTTGAGAATCCATCAACAATTAGGAATATACCTAACATTCTAATGAGTAACATTAATGAGTCGAATGGGTTAAATAATAGTATTATTCCAAATACGAAAATGATTATAGCTGCAGCTAATACTTCCCACCAATATGTATACCCGTATTTTTTTATGGTCATTGATGATTGCATTTTACCAAAGGCATCGACTACTAATATTACACCCATGATGATTGGAATAAATGATGCGAATGATTCTGGTTTTAAAACTATGAATATACCGGCAGCGATAAATACGGCAGCAACGATTAATAAGGCAGCACCTAATGTACCGTAAACTTCTGAAGCAATATAGGTATAGATGGCTAGACCACCGACGATTATGCAAAGTGCTCCTATTAAGTAACATATTGAATTACTAACGAATGTTGGGGCAAGAAGCATTACGAAGCCAATAACAACGTAAAAGCCTGACATGATTAGTAATGATGATTTTATTTCTTTTAAAAATTCCATATTTTCCTCCTATTCTTTTATATTTATAATATATGTTTTAGAACAATATGTCAAGGAAAAACTGCTTACTGCAGTTATTTCTCAACTATTTTAATTTTTATTTTTTTAGTTTTTGATAGATATGTAACACGGGAATCTGTTCCTTCGACTTTGACTGGAATTTCATATTCTCCTGGACTATAGTCTTTTACGTCAATATATGCTGTTATGTCGTCAGCTGTTAATCCTTTTAATACGGAATCAACACCTTTGACATTTACGGTTACTTTAATATCGTTTTCGCTTAAACCTTGCACGCTGTAATTATCGTTTAGATTGCGAACATCAATATTTATGTCGTTAATATCTTTATCGGTTGAATCGCCTAATGTGAATTTTAAGCTAACGCTGTTTAGGCTCATTGATCTAACACCTTTTGGTTTGGTTAAATCCAAATTATATTCTTTGTCTTCTTTTAACCCGCTGACATCTACTTCAAGTGGAATGTATTCTAATTTTTCTAAATCACTTTTGGTGCCATAAACGGTAACGCTTGAATTGCTCATATCGATTGAACTAATAGCTTTGCCGAAGCTGATTTCTCCTTTTGGTATTACTTTGATTGATACTTCTTTACTTGGTGAATCGATATCTAAATCAACATTTATTTTTGAAGGTACGATTTCTACATCTAAGGTATTTCCGTCTTTATCGTAGGCTTTTAATGGAACATCTTTAATGGTTGTTGTGCCAGCTGATTGTGTCGTTAATTCATCAATGTCTACTAGGGCTTTTACAGTAGCTACTTTGGTTAAACTGTTAGTGGCGTTTTTATCATCGGTGCCCTTAATAACTACTTGATCGGTATCTGGAGTAATATTGTTGATAACTAATTTATTGTCTAAATTGTCTTGATTTAATACATCGACAGTTAGTGTTTTGGTTTCTGATACTTTGGTATAAATTGTAACGTTGGCCACTGATGGATTAACACTATATTCGATTGAATTTAAGGGTTGACTATATTCAATATTAACTTTATGGGCTCCGGGTTTTAAGCCACTTAGGTCGACTGCTACTTTTGATGTTGTTGATTGTTTGGCGATGAATAAATCTGAACGGTTACCCATTAAGGTTATATCTACTGTTTCTGGAAGGCCTTCGACCACATAGGCTTCTTCATTATATATAGCGTCTACGGTTTGGTCTTTGATAACTTCGGCTGTTTGATTTGTAAAAACAATAATTCTTTGGTCAATAACAATAAAAACTATGATAGCGCATAATAGTGAAATGAAAAGTAGGGTGTTTGGTTTTGATAGCCAACGTTCGATGGTTTTTTCTGAGCTTTCAAAACCTTTAGTGACTTTTACTATTATTCTGGTGATTGGCATTACTATTTTTTTATCTATGAATCCGGTTAATTTTTGAAAAATTCCTTTTTTCTTAGTTTTCTTCACTGTGGCTTACCTCCTCATCTTCTACAAGTAATTTCTTTGATGGTGCGAGACCTTCTAATAGTCTGATTTTTAGTTCATCAAGTGAAATGTTGTAAATTAGTCTGCCAGCATTAGCGATTGAAATGCGTCCTGTTTCTTCTGAAAGAACAATGGCGATACAATCTGTTTGTTCTGAAATTCCTAAGGCGGCTCTATGCCTAGTGCCTAATCTTTTACTGATGTTTATATTAGTGCTGGTGGGAAAAACGGTGTTGGCACAAGCAATTTGATCGCCTTGGATAATAACTCCACCGTCGTGTAATGGATTGTTAACGAAGAATATAGCTGTTAATAATGGATTGGTTACTTCGGCATATATTTTTTGGGAGTTGGCAATATAGTTGGCTAAACTTGTGTCTTTTTCCATTACTATTAAAGCTCCCATTTTTTGTTTTCGTAAATTATCTAAAGCACCAACTATTTCGTTGATTGTTCTTTCTCTTTCGCTAAATGATAGTGTTTTGTGTCGACCAAGTAATTTTGTTCTTCCTAGTTGTTCTAAGGCATCTCTTATTTCTGGTTGGAAAATTACAATGAGTGCGAATGGGGCCCACTCGATTATGAAATCGATAATGTAGCCTATGGTTACTAAATCTAAGAAATATGAAATTAATTTTATGATAACAATAACTAATATTCCTTTGAATAACAAAACCATTTTTACATTTTTTCTTAAACTTTTTAAAATATAATATAGTAAGGCCCAGACTAATAATACGTCTAATATTTTTCCGGCCAATTCTAATATTGAATCTACTGTCATTAATATACCTCCAATTTTGTATCACATCAATTATATCATATTTAGGTTTAGTTTTAAAATTATTTTGGTGATTATTTCGAAAAACGCTGATTTTAATTTGGAATTTTTTTTGAAAAATTTTTTGGTAAAAAAAGGAAATGGGTATATAAATATCGTAGGATATATATGAGAATAGGGATAT
>CAZZCM010000063.1:0-4803 GCA_964652445.1 uncultured Muribaculaceae bacterium
TGGCAGGGGAAGCAGGACTTGAACCCACGACATTCGGTTTTGGAGACCGACGTTCTACCAACTGAACTATTCCCCTAATTTGTTTTAAGCAAGTTAATTATATCACATCCTCATATTTTATTCAATAACTTTTGTTTTTTTCATATATTAATAATAGGTGATGTTATGGCAATTATACAATATACAACTAAGGAACGTGATTTACTGGCAAGATTAATGAGGGCTGAAGCTATTGGTGAGGGTGATTTAGGAATGTTAATGGTTGGAAATGTGGCGATTAATCGTGGAATTTCCAATTGCCTAACTTTTAGTGATATCCGTACTATTACTGAGGTTATATATCAAAGTCCTGGAGGGTTTACTGGAATTGATAGTCCTTTGTTTTTTAGTAGTCCAACAACGGTAGAGCAAAATTTAGCTGATAGGGTTATTAGAGGAGACTATTTTTATCCTGCGACTCATGCCTTATGGTTTTATGCACCTTCTTCGGGAGATTCTTGTAAATCAACATGGTGGGATCAAGCTTTAGCTGGGAGATATAAAAATCATTGTTTTTATAAACCAGCTGAAGGGGTATGTCCTGAACTTTATTAAAACAATTTTATGTTGTTTTTTTATTTGTCTATTATTTTTGCTTGTTTTTTGATAAAATAATATACAGGGATGTGGTAGCTTGAAAAAGAAATGGTTTTATAAAATTTTAAGCTATGTATTTTTATTTTTTGCTTTTTCTATTGTGGGCTATATATGGGAAACTTGTTTGAAACTGGTTCAAACGGGTAATTTGGTAAATAGTGGAACTTTATATGGCCCGTGGTTACCTATTTATGGAGTGGGTGGATTAGCGGTTTTAATACTTTTGAAAAGGTTTAAAGATAAGCCAACATTGATTTTTGTTTTATCTTTGATTGTTTGTACGCTTATTGAATACTTTACTAGCTGGTATTTGGAATGGACTAAAGGTGTTCGTTACTGGGATTATAGTAATTATCTTATTAATATCAATGGCCGTGTTTGTTTGGAAGGGTCTATTATATTTGGTCTTGCTGGATGTGTAGTTATGTATATAGCTGAGCCTTTTTTCTTAAATGTATTTAATAAAATCCCTTTTTTAATAATTATTGCTTTTTGTATTTGTTTAATGGGGTTGTTTGTTGGCGACAATGTTTATTCACATTTTCATCCTAATATGGGAGAAGGAATTACATATGGTGAAAATAAAGGAAATACTTAGTTGGTATTTCCTTTTAGTTTTAAATATATTTCAGCGGTTGAAGCATCTTTATATGGATTTGAATAGAAGATTCCAGTTAGTCCTAAGGTTAAAATGTTTAAGATATACCAGCCTATATAGGATACATCAAATTTAAACATTGCCCATTTATTACCTTTCATCATTTGTTTTGATTTTTTGAATATTTCTTTGGTTTTTAATTCTGGATTTTGAGCTAGGATAAATGGAATCATACGATATTCATATAATTTTATTGGGAATCCGATAATAGTAAATATCCATAGGAATAAATATAATGTTTGTAGGAACATTGTTTTTATAATGTTAAAATAGTGTTTGCTTTTAAATGGCTCTAAAATTGTTCCGATTTTGACCTTTTTTTGCGAATGGTTTTCAATATAAAATTTACGGCTACCGGTAATTAAGGGATTGCAAATCAAAAATACATAAACAAATTCTAGGACAAATATTAATGCAAGGATAAATGATGATGTATAGTTGTTTAAAATTAAATCTTTGATTGATCCTACTAATTTGAAAACGTAGGAAACTGTACTGGTGGCTGTCTCGGCTATCATTGTGATGGCATTGTCTTTGGCATCAAATATTGCCATATTAGTTAAACGTTCTGCACTGTTAATAACGTTTTCTGGAATGGTGGCTTCGGGATTATATCCGTGAATTGTGGTCGCAGAGCTACTGTACTCACAACCTAAAAAGGCAAGTAGGAAACAAACTACGACACATGGCCAATAATTTTTTTTAAATTGTTTTTTCCCTTTTTCTTTTATTTCTTTTCTATTCCACATTTTTTTAGCTCCTATCACCATCATTATAAATGATATTTGTTTTTATTTTAAATAAAAGGGAATTTTAATTATCCCCTAGTGCTTGTGTTAATTTTAGCGTTATTTCTTCATTTTTACCATTACGGTTAATTTTTAGTTTTATGGTTTCACCAATTTTATGATTATATAAAATATATTTAAAATGAGCAGAATTTTTTACTTTTGTTCCGTCGACTTCGATGATAACATCATTGGCTTGAAGTTTAGCCTCGGCAGCTGGTGAACCTTCTTCAACCTTGCCGATGACAACGCCTTCGTCTATGCCTTCGTCTAATCTGATGTTGTTTCGATATAACATTGCTTCGTTTGTAACATCATACATTGATACACCTATATAAGGTCTTTTGATTGTTTCGCCTTTTTCTAAACTATCGACACTGGCCATAGCTATTTCGATTGGGATAGCAAATCCCATACCTTCGATTTCATCTGTAACTAGTTTCATTGAGGTAATTCCGATTACTTCGCCGTTGATGTTGGCTAAAGGTCCTCCACTATTACCGGGATTAATTGATGCGTCGGTTTGAAGAACTTCCATCATTGAAGTACCTCCATTTTGATCAGATACGGTAATGGTTTTAACTTCGCTTGATAGAATTCCTTTGGTTACTGTTCCCATATATTGACTATCGATTGGTGTTCCCACGGTAAATACGGTATCACCAACTTGGGCTTTGGTACTATCGCCAACGGTTACTACATCGGCTACTTTATCGGATGCTATTCGTAAGACGGCTATATCGGAATAACTATCACCGCCTAAAACTTCAGCATCGACTTCTTCGCCACTCATATTAACTATTTTGACACTGGTCGCACCTTCGACAACGTGATAATTTGTCATTATATAGCCATATTTGCTGTCTTTTTTGTATACAAATCCTGAGCCTGAACTTGTTTGTCTACTATTGCTGAAAGCTTCGACTAAAACGACACCATCATAAACTTTGTTGACTGCTGAGTTGATGGAATCACTTTCTTTAATGGTTATATTTTTTTGACTACTTGTTGTTTGGACTGTGGTGTCTTTGTTTGTAAAATAAAGGGTACCTAAAACTCCAATGGTTAGTACTACTAATATGATAATTATATTAAGTATTTTTTCGCGCATACTTTGCCTCCTTTTTTAATCTAATTGTTTGATGTCATACCAATTATTTGGAAAACCTATTTTGTTTAAAATGCTTTCAAGGGATACGGTATCAACTATTTCATCTAACACTTCGACTTCTCTTTTGAGTTCTTCGATTAATTCTTCAAATTCTTCTTTTTTGAGCAATTTTTTGAGCATAATTACTAGGCTGAATAAATCATTTTTCCCATATTTATAGATTCCTTCGCTGTTAAGTTCAATGTTTAATTCTTGGTGA
This sequence comes from uncultured Muribaculaceae bacterium, assembly GCA_964652445.1. GTDB lineage: Bacteria > Bacillota_I > Bacilli_A > RF39 > UBA660 > Coprosoma. Next base: position 3,453 of record CAZZCM010000063.1, read on the forward strand.
TAATTTGTGTCAGGAATCATTCTTTGGGTGCGATGATCATATAAAATGTCTTCATGAGCACAAACGTTTCTAAAGTTGGATAATATTGTTAGATATATTTTTAATGTTTCGTTATCTAAGTTATATACATTGGCGATATCTTGTTGATCTTCTTTTTTTAGTATTCCGTAAAATTCGGCCATAATTCCAAAGGATAGTACTTTTACTAAAATCCACATTGGAATATATCCATAGTTATTGATATAGTGCATGGTTGCGGTGTGCTTGTGACCATTAATTCTGATTTGTCTTTTTACTTTATTTAAAATATCGTGTACTTGTCTTTCGTTGAGTTTGTCTTGTGTAAAATTACGCGGATTTAAATAGTCTTTTTCTTTGAAACCATATTTTTTAGATTGTTGGTAACTAATAATAGATTTGATGTTGTTTTCGACAATTAAAATATTTTTGAAAAAAGTATTTCTTATTTTACGGTCAAAGGTAAATGTGCCATACAATTCTTCGAAGCTGGTGCCTTGTAAAAACTTATCATGACTTTCTGGCGCTGTGAACATATGACGGTATCCACTTATAAAGAAGTAGTTTTCTCTAAATAAAATATCTCTAGCGTTTTGCTCATCTTGGATGGTTAGTCCTTTATTTTTTAAGATGTCTATTTGTTCATCTATTGTTTTGAATATTTTTTTTGACATGTTACCCATTTTCTCACCTATTATCCATTATAACATATTTTTTGTATAAATGTTTATTTTTCATAATATTTTACAACTGATTTTCTAACGACTTCAGCTATTTTGTCTTGATAGGATTGTTTTTGTAATAGGTAACGTTCGTTGGCATTTGAAAGAAAACCGGCTTCTAACAATATACCGGGTCTATTGACTCGTCTTTGTAGGTATTTTGTACTGTTTTCTTTATAGTCTCTATTTGTGTTTAAGTAGCGTTTTAATTCTTCTTGGAAAATGGCAGCTATTTTTTGGTTTTCGGGATTGACTGTATCATAATATACTTGGGCTCCATACCATGATTCGTTTTCTGAGGCGTTTAGGTGAACTGATATAAACATATCACATCCTGATTTGTTGATGATATTGGCTCTTCTTGATAAATCACTACGTTTACGATTATAGGCATTGTTGACTGATAGTTCGTAATCATCATATCTTGTTAAATATACTGTGGCTCCATCTTTTTTTAGTGCTTTCATTATACGATTACTTAGTTGTAAGTTAAGGTCTGACTCTTTAATGTTTTTATAATATGCACCTGGATCATAGCCTCCATGTCCAGGGTCTAAATAAATTACTTTGGATATTAGTGGAAGTGTTTTGTTTTCAGCACTTACAAAGTT
>CAZZCM010000064.1:0-1762 GCA_964652445.1 uncultured Muribaculaceae bacterium
CATGATTTTAGGGAAAGAAAAAGGGATTACCATCCCCATCTTTGTACGTTATATTTAACGTTATTATTTGTAGAATCATGGATACCCTCTGATGTTTCACTTGTAAAGGCTAAATCCATATGCACTGTTCCGTTTGACCATGCTTTTCGCATGGCTCCGCCAGTATCTAGGACGATAGCGTTAAATGTACCTATTGTACTGCTTTCAACTTTAATTATTGTTCCACAAGGAAATTTTGTTAAAGCTGCAGCTAGTATTCTAACATTTCCATATTCATCGTCAATATATGATGTTCCATCTTTTATTAGATTCCAAGTATTTCCTGATTTTGTTTTACAAGAAACTGTTCCTGTACATCCTACGCAGTCAGCACCATAACCTGTCATTTTGCCAACATACTCACCATCATCGCCTGTTCCTACTTCAATTATTTCGGTTATAGGTTCTGTTAAAGTTTCGGTATTGTTGTTATCTTTGTAAGCTATTCCGTTTTTGCCTTCTTGTTTTGTTACGGTTATGTTATTTGGAAGCTTACTGTTATATCTTTTTTCTGTATCGTATGCCACTTCTATTGTTGTGATTGTGGCATTTTTTGTTTGATTTTCATTCTCAATTAATTTCGTTTCGTCTGAAATTAGCTGTCCAGAACCAACTATTCCTGTGACTGATACCCATAAAATGGTTGCCCATTTTGAAATCAGCCCCAGTAAATATGTATTCATATATACCTCCCATTTCAAATGTGAAACGTTTTATATTTTATCATAGAGATATATTCATGTCAAATTGAGATAATGCGTTGTGGGTCGTAGCTTTTATAACTTCTTCATAAGATATGTTTTTAATTTCAGCTATTTTTTTGGCGACATACACTATATTTTTAGGCTCATTTTTGTGACCTCTAAAGGGTTCTGGTGTAAGATATGGACTATCGGTTTCTAAAAGGAAGTATTTTAAATCTAGTTCTTTTACTATTTCTTTTAGTTTCTTTTCGTTTTTGAAAGTTAATACCCCTCCTATTCCAAAAGTTCCATTTAGTTTGATTATTTCTTTGGCCATTTCTAGGCTACCACTGTAACAGTGGAAATTACATTTAATATCTTTTTCTTTTTCTTTTTTTAGGATATTGTATGTATCTAACATGGCGTCTCTAGTATGAATTACTATGGTTTTTTTGTATTTGTTGGCTAGTTTTATTTGTTTTATAAATAATTTTTTTTGGTTTTCTTGATTATCTTTTGTATAATGATAATCAAGGCCTATTTCTCCAATACCTACTACTTTTGGATGTTTTAAATATTTTTCTATTTGTTTTAAATCTTCTTCAGTATATGTATTGGCATATTCTGGATGTATTCCGATGGTTGCATATATATTATCATAATTTTCTATAAGTAGTATTACTTCTTCTAAATCGCTTGGACTAGCAGTACTGACTATCATAATATTATTTTCCATATTTTTTATTACTTGTTTTACGTCATCGTAATCTTCTTTATTTAAATGACAATGTGTATCTATCATAATTTTCACCTCACATAAAAAGATTATATCATAAATGGTATAATCTTAATGTATTTTTATATAAATAAATCTAATAAAACAACCTGTCATAAACAATAAATATAACAAGTCTAAAACTGTGAACTTGCAGATTATATTTAATGTTATTAACAAAATAAGCACTATAAATCCTAAGGCGATGACACTACTTTCTTGGTCTTTGATAAACATAATGTTTCCCTCTCTCTTACTATTTTAA
>CAZZCM010000064.1:1862-4789 GCA_964652445.1 uncultured Muribaculaceae bacterium
AAAAAGGCTTGTAAAAATACTGTAGCTGTTCTTATGGCTTCTAATAGATTGTAGATAATGGTTTTTAATCTTTCCTCTTTTTCTGGGTCTTTGGCTAAAACCCATGGGGTGGTCTCATCAATATATTTATTGCTTCTTCGATAAAGTTCGAATACTTCGTCAATGGCTTCGGCAATTTTTAAATCTTCCATTTTATTTTCAACTTTATTTTTTAAGTCTTTGGCCATTTTTATTAATTCTTTGTCTTCTTCGGCTATAGCTTCTGGTTTATAAACTATACCATCAAAGTATTTGTGAGCCATGGTTATTGTTCTATTAATTAGATTTCCCAAGACGTTGGCTAAATCGGAATTAATTCTTTCGATAATTAAATCATAACTGATGTTGCCGTCGTGGCCGTAAGGGATTTCGTGTAAAAGATAATATCTGATGGCATCGGTACCAAATAATTTTACTAGTTCATCAGCGTATAAAACATTTCCTTTGGATTTACTCATTTTATCGCTATTGGCAGCTAATACCCATGGATGACCAAATATTTTCTTTGGCATTGGTAGATTTAAAGCTTTTAGGATTACTGGCCAATAAATGGTATGAAACCTTAAAATGTCTTTTCCGATAATATGAATATCGGCAGGCCAATATTTTTTAAATTCTTCGGTTTCATTATTTAAATCGTAGTCTATAAAGGTTATATAGTTAGCTAAAGCATCTAACCAAACGTAGATTACATGTTTTTCATCAAAGGGGACTTTTATACCCCAATCGAAGGTTGTTCTTGATATACATAAATCTTGAACTCCAGGAATAATGAAGTTATTCATGATTTCGTTTTTTCTACTTTCTGGCTGAATAAAGTCTGGATGGGTTTCGATATATTCTTTTAACCATTCGTTGTATTTACTTAGTTTTAGAAAATAGGCTTCTTCACTGGCTTTTTGGACTTGTCTTCCGCAATCTGGACATTTTCCATCTATTAACTGTGATTCGGTAAAGAATGATTCGCATGGTGTACAATAAAGTCCTTCGTATTTTCCTTTATAAATATCACCTTTATCGTATAATTTTTGGAATATTTTCTGTACTATTTCTTTATGATGGGGATTGGTTGTTCTGACAAATTTATCATAACTTACGTTTAATAAATCGTCGATTCTTTTTACTTCTAAAGCGATGTCGTCGACATAACTTTGTGGTTCTTGGTTGTTTTTTATAGCATTTTGCTGCACCTTTTCTCCGTGTTCATCGGTTCCTGTATGGAATCTGACATCATAGCCTGTTAATCTTTTATATCTAGCAATGGCATCTGTTAATACGCCTTCATATGAATTTCCAATATGGGGTTTGGCTGATGCATAAAATATCGATGTGGTTATATAAAATGTTGGTTTCACTATTTTTCCTCCTTTATTTTGATATCTTTAAATATTAATTTGGTTAATTCTGGTAATATGTTTGGTGGAAGTGGACAGCCGGAAGCATTTTTATGGCCGCCACCTCCATATTTGCTGGCAACGAGGCTTAAATCTACTTTGTCTTGTCCTCTGAAACTGATGCTTTTAGCAACACTTATGATTATTATATAATCTAGTTCTGGATGTTTGGTAGTTAGATGGTTCCCTAAATCACTTCTGTATCTTTCGGCATAGACAATGCCAACTTGATGGTCATCTAATTGAGCGGTTATCATTTCTTTTTCTCTTTGTTCGATATAATTATCTTTTTTTTCGTTTTCTAATTTGATTAAAAATTTTTCGTTTTCTGTATATTTAAATTCGTTATGGGTTTCAATATATTTTTTGAAATAATCTATGTAGTTTTGCCTACCGAGAATTGAAAATAAGGCATCGATATTATGGGCTTCTTTTGCTTCTTCGGTTTTAAAGTCGTAAGTATCAATTATTCTTACTTGTTCAACTAATCCTTGGGTTGATGCTCTATGTAGGTATTCGTTATTGGAAATTGTTTTTAAATATTCATAGTAAATACTGGTAGCGCTTTCTTTTCTTCTTTCTTGTTCAACTATCACTGTAGCAAATGGGTATTTATTAAGTTCTAAAGCGCTTTGATGGTGATCAAATAATTTGATTTTGTTTTTCCATTTTTCGTTATTATTTATTTCTTCAGCTAGGGCTTGGGACATTGATAAATCTATTATGTGTATTTCTTCGTATTTGTCTATGTTTTCTTTTAGATTTTGATCAATTTCAGCTGGGTTTAATAGTAATCTATCGAATTTTTCGAAAACAAAGCTAGCTAAAATTATTGGGGTTATTCCATCGGGATCACCTATGTGACTAATTATTAATAATTTATTTTCTTCCATATTATTTGTTGGTACTACCAACTCCTCCTATCCTTTCTTTGATTATTTCTTCTTCGTTATCGATGGTTAAATAGTTTATAAAAAGTCCTTGAACAATGTTTTCTCCTTGTTTAAATTTTTTTGGTTTGGTGCCCTCATTTTGTAATTTTACAAAAATATGGCCTTCATTATTAGGATTGTTATAATAATCTTTATCTATTATACCGGTTTGGTTACACATTCGAATGTTAAATTTAAAGCCTAAACTACTTCTTATATATATCATTAAAACTTCGTTATTATTCATATCAGCTTTTATGCCTGTTGGAATTAGTTTTATTTCTTTTGGGTTTAATGTGAAGTCGGTTAAAGTAGCAAAATCATAGCCAGCACTATGTTTAGTACTTCTTTTTGGTAGACTATAATCATTATATTCTTTTTCGGTTAATCCTGTATCTCTGATGAATTGATTTAAGCTGATTTTTTCAAATTTTCGCATTTTATTTTCCCCCTTATGATGAAAAAACGTCCATAATTATAAGGACGTTTGTGGACGTGGTACCACCTTAATTTGTAAGTATTATACTTACCTTAAACATTTAACGCATGCGACGTCTAAACT
>CAZZCM010000065.1:0-4744 GCA_964652445.1 uncultured Muribaculaceae bacterium
TTTGAATGGATGCTTATCGAAGAAATTGGTTATAGTTTTCCATCAGGTCATGCCATGGTTTCCATGGGTTTTTATGGAATGCTTATCTATTTAATTTGGCAGACCAAAATATCAAAAACCAATAAAAAAATATGGGCCACAATTTTATCAATTTTAATAATTTTAATCGGTATAAGTAGAATATACTTAGGTGTCCATTATGCCAGTGACATTATCGGTGGTTTCGCCTTATCATTATGTTACTTAATAATAGCCACATCACTAGTGAACTATTACTTAAAATACAAACATTCAAAAAATAACTGAATAAAAATTCTCTTTTTTACTCACCATGAAGTAGAAAGGAGATTTTTTATGGCACGTCATAAAGTAGAAATTTGTGGCGTGAATACTGCGGATATTAAAGTTTTAACTAACGAAGAACAAACAGAACTTTTCAAAAAATTAAAAAAAGGCGACTTATCAGCCAAAGAAGAATTAATAAACGGTAATCTAAAATTAGTTTTATCAATTTTAAAACCATACAATAATCGAACTGACAACATGGATGATTTATTTCAAGTTGGGTGCATTGGCTTAATCAAAGCCATAAACAACTTCGATTTAGAACATGAAGTTCGTTTTAGTACCTACGCTGTTCCAATGATATTAGGTGAAGTAAAAAGATACCTAAGAGATAACAACAGTGTAAGAATATCAAGAAGCATCAAAGATTTAGCTTTTAAAACCGTCAAATTAAAAGAAAAAATGACCAATCAAAACGGCAAAGAGCCAACAATAGATGAATTGGCCAAAGCCATGGGGGTCACTGAATTTGAAATTAGCCATGCTTTAACCTCATTAAAAGATACGGTCAGTATGTTTGAACCCATTTATAGTGACGGTGGAGATGTTATTTACTTATCAGATCAACTACATAATGAAGAAGGCTTATACAATTTAGATGATAAACTTTCATTAAAAAACGCCCTTAAAAAAATCAAACCAAAAGAAAGATATATTTTAACCGAAAGATATTTTGTCGGAAAAACCCAAATGGAATTAGCCGAAGAAATCGGCATCAGCCAAGCCCAAATATCTAGATTAGAAAAAAACGGCCTAGAAAATTTAAAAAAGATAATAGGGTAATACCTATTTCATCAGTATCATTTTCAAAATATCACATAAAATAAATTGTAAGGTAATCTAGTTTATGATATAATAAATTCTATATTTAGATATATGGTGATGAAGTATGACAGAATCTCAATATGAAAAATTAATTAACGAAGGAATTTATAATATTTTAAGAGAATTTCTAGATAATAATAATCAAATTTCCAAAGAAGAAAAAGACACTATTTTAAAGCCCCTATATGATATATCACACACAGAGGGAACAGTAACTGATTATTTTAAAGAGCTAGCTTTACAACTAAAACAAACATTAAACTCCTTAACCTTAGAAGTAGTAGAGGATACTAAACGAAAAAAAGTAAAAGAATATGAATTTATCAAATTAGCCATTTATTTGTTATCTAACATCAAAGATTACTTATTAAAATACCATAATACAAACCCAAATAAAATATACGACTCAATCCTAAACGACTATTTAAATAAGCTAAAAACAATCGAAACTATAGTTCCAGGAGCCACTTCAGCCATCAAAGATGGCAAACTAAACCATACCTTAACAACATATGCTGGACAAATAAGTAGTGATCAAGACAGCCCCCAAATAGATGAAAACACAAGATTCGATATTGCCAGTATCACCAAAATGTTTACAGCATTAGAAGCCTTAAAACTAAATGAAGAAGGCTTATATAATATTCAAAATCCAGTTTCAAGTTACGGTCCATATAATTTAGATATGAGCGTCGAAGATTTAGCCAAATTTACCTATAAAATCCAAACCGATGGCCGAATAGACGAAGATATATCATTAGCCGAAGTAAAAAGGCGTCTTTATTCTTCAAAAGTAATAGAAAAAAGTCACTTCTATAGCGATATCCCATACATAATACTAGGTGATATTATCCCGCATAGAACACATTATTATAAAGAATTATTTATTCAAAATTTAGGATTATCCCAAACCAACCATGATAGAACTTTTGGAAACCTAACTGGTGGAGCATACAATAATTTAGAAATAGTTCACGACCCAAAGGGACGCATTTTAGAAAAATACGGAATAAACCCTGGCCATGCTGGAATTTATTCCACCAGCCAAGATTTAATTAAATTATTTGACGGTTTAACCAAGGGCTTTCTTAATGAAAAATCACTTAATATACTAACAACCAAAAATTACAAAAATGCAATAGTTTACGATAAAAAAGGAAAGCCAATAATTGAACAAATTGGTAATCGAACCAAATATCGTAATATCAATAGAGCCATGGGCGTTTATATCTCACATCCATATGGAATTCGTCATACCGAAGTCCCAGATATTGCATCCACCACTGCCTTTTCTGCTGCTGGTTTTACAGGAAGTTATACATTATATGACCTTCAAAATAAAATAAGTGCGAATATATTAGTTAATCCATTTTCAAGCCAAACCAAAGTCAAAATACCATCTGATAAAATGAACGATTTAAAAGTCATGCAAATACATTATGTGTGTGCCCTTAGATTAGTAGATTATGTATTAAAAAAACAAACCAATGTAGCTGAAAATAACTATTCTGCCTTTCAAAAGAAAATCCAAAAACCAACAATAATAAAAAGAGGAGAATAAATTATGGAAAAAATAAGAATCGGCATCATTGCCAGAAGAACAATTGAAGAAGAAAATAGACCCCTAAAAGATAAGTTCATCTTTGTCAATAATTTCAGTAAACGAATAGCCGAAAGTGGCGGCATACCATACGGTGTTTTATTTCCAGATGGTAAGTTCAACGAAGATTATCTTGATATATATGATGGCTTTTTATTTCATAGTGGAGCCCAAATAGATTCTCATCAACTTGCTACACTTCATTACGCTATTAAACATAATAAACCAGTATTAGGAATATGTTTAGGCGAGCAAGTACTAGGTGCATATTCATATGTTATTGACAAATTAGAACAACAAAATATAGAAGTTACATATGAAAGCATCATTAGCTATTTCGATAGTATCAAATTAAATGAAGAACTTTACTTAACGAAAATAGAAGGTCATGACCCAGAAACCAATTTTTATATTACCAGCATAGACAAAAGCAAACACGATATTTATTTAGAAGAAGATTCAAAATTATTTAAAATATATGGGCAAAAAAATATAAGCCAGCCATCACTTCACAATTGGGTAGTTAAAAACCCAGGAAATCATTTTAAAGTTGCAGGTTATAGTAGTGAGGGTTATATCGAAGCCCTAGAATATGATAGTCATCAACATTTCATAGTTGGCGTCCAATTTCATCCAGAATTAGAACAAAGAAATAACATATTATTTAAAGAACTTATTAAAGAAGCCAAAAAGAGAAAATGACATTTTTTCTTTTTTTTAAAATAAACTTAAATAGGTGGTAGAATGTTACTTTCAGACTTACAAGGAAAAGATATAATCGATATAGTCTCTGGACAAAAAATAGGTACAATTATCGATGTCTTAATAAATAAAGATGGTAAAGTTGAAGAACTATCAGTTCAAAAAAGAAAATTTTGGTTTTTTAATTCAAATATAACCGCTGTAAAATGGTCACAGATTGACAAAATCGGCAAAGATGTTATACTAGTTAATATAGTCAGTTAGGAGGTTTCTATGAGAGTTTTATTATACACAAGCAAGGTAATAAATGTCGAAAAAAGTGGAGTAGGGAAAGCTTTGGATCATCAGAAAAAAGCCCTTAAATTAGCTGGGGTTTCATATACAACAGATCCCAAAGACGAATATGATATTGTTCATATAAATTCCATTTTCCCAGATTCACTAATGATAGTGAAAAAAGCCAAAGGACAAGGGAAAAAAGTAATAATTCACGCTCATTCAACCGAAGAAGATATAAAAAATTCCTTTATGTTTTCTAATACAGCTGCTCCGGCCTTCAAACAATGGTTAAAACACTTATACGGTAAAGCTGACCTCTTATTAACTCCAACATCATATTCAAAAAAACTATTAGAATCATACGGAATAACCAAAGAAATTATTCCCATTTCCAATGGGATTGATTTAAACTTTTGGAAAACAAACGAACATTCTAAAGAAAAATTCAGAAAAAAATATAATTTTAAAGAAGAAGATAAAGTAATAATGTCTGTTGGACTTTTAATCGAAAGAAAGGGCATATTAGATTTTTTAGAACTAGCTAAAAGAATGCCAGAATATAAATTTATTTGGTTTGGTTATAATGACCCCGCCCTTAGAACTCCTAAAGTAACAGATGCTATAAAACATAAAACTGACAATGTATACTTTCCTGGATACATTACAAGTGATGAATTAAAAGATGCTTATGCTGGTTCAGACGTTTATATTTTTCCAACCAAAGAAGAAACAGAAGGAATAGTATTATTAGAAGCCTTAGCCATGAAAACCAATACAATTATTAGTGATATTCCAATATATGATGACTTTACCAATGGCTATAATGTTTATAAAGCCAAAAATATCGATGAATTTGAAGCAAAAATTAAAGGGCTTATAAATAAAACCCTACCAAGTGTCGTTGAAAATGGATATAAAATAGCTGCCCAAAGAGATATAAAAATTATTGGTTATAAACTTAAAAAAATATATGAAAATCTTTTAGAAAAAGAT
>CAZZCM010000066.1:0-4495 GCA_964652445.1 uncultured Muribaculaceae bacterium
GAACTAACATAAAATATTTTATTTTATGTTAGTTTTTTTTGGTTAATGAATAATCAACTATTATTAAATCTAAAGAAAAAGCCAATCATTTGACAGCCTTATTCTAAAATTGCCTTAATTCTTCTAACACCCGCACTGCTAGATTCTTCTTTTTTGATTTTAAAATGTCCTAATTCTTTAGTATTTTTAACATGTGGTCCCCCGCAAAGTTCTTTAGAAACTGTTCCGATGGAATATACAGTTACCTCATCTGGATATTTTTCAATAAACATGCATTCAGCTCCTGAATTTAGAGCTTCTTCTTTGCTCATCATTTCATGGGTAACTTCTAGTCCTTCACCTATCCACTTATTAACTAATTCTTCGGTTTTTCGTTTTTCTTCATCAGTTAATTTATGATCACATGAGAAATCAAAACGCATTCTTTCTGATGTAATATTACTTCCCCTTTGATGAACATCTTTATTAATTACTTCTTTTAAAGCCGCATTTAATAAATGCGTAGCCGTGTGGTATTTAGTTTCAATTTCACCATTTCCAGCAAGTCCACCTTTGAATTTACCAGCTGATGCTGTTCTTGATTTTTCTTGGTGTTCTTTGAATTTTTGGTTAAAGCCTTCAATATCAACTTTAAGATTTTGTTCGTGGGCTAATTCCTCAGTTAATTCAATTGGAAAACCATATGTATCATATAATTTAAAAGCTAAATCTTTATTAATTATATCTTCATTTAAACCTTTGGTTATTTTTTCAAATTCTCTTAGTCCTTTTTCTAAAGTACGATTAAATTTTATTTTTTCATTTGTAAGTACTTCTAATACAACATCGTGATTTTCTTTTAATTCAATATAATATTTATTATACTTTCGCATAATTAATTCAGCAATTTCCCTATCCCAATTTGAATTGATATCAATATTTAAACGTTTAGCATGTCTGATTGCCCGTCTAATTAATCTCCTTAAAATATAGCCTTGGTCAGTATTTGATGGTTTAATTCCTGCAGGATCAGCAGCAATAAATATCGCCGTTCTGATATGGTCAGCAATTATTCTCATTGATTGTTCGTTACCTTCATAAGGTAAATTTGTTATTTCTTCTATTTTGGCTATAATGTCTTTCCAAATAGAACTTTGATAGTTATCATTAACACCCTCCAATACAGCAGCAATTCTTTCTAATCCCATTCCAGTGTCAACATTTTTTTGTGGAAGTTCAGTGATATTTCCTTTTTCATCTTTATAAAATTCCATAAATACATTATTCCAAATTTCAACCCATCTGTCATCTTCAGGATCAAAGACTTCAGGAATTTCATCATCACTTCTAAAATAGAATATTTCGGTATCACTACCACATGGTCCTGTTTCACCAGCAATCCAAAAATTATCATCAGTTGTATAGGCAATTCTTTCTTTTTTAATTCCAAGTTCTATCCATGTATCAGCAGATACTTCATCTTTTGGTATTTTCCCGTCACCTTTAAAAACAGTTACAGCTAATCTTTCAACCGGTATATTTAAGACTTTAGTTAAAAATTCAAAACTATAATTTATACTTTCCTTTTTAAAATAATCGCCTAAGCTCCAATTACCTAACATTTCAAAAAAAGTATGATGAGTTTTATCACCTATTTCTTCTAAATCATTGGTTCTGATACATTTTTGATAATCACATAGCCTTTTACCATATGGATGTTTTTCACCCATGAGATAAGGTACCAGTGGTTGCATACCAGCTGTATTAAATAAAACAGTTGGGTCATTTTCAGGTACTACAGGAGCACTTGGAATTTGTTTATGTCCATTTTTTACAAAATAATCGATAAATAAATCTTTTATATTCATTGTTCCACCTCTTTTAATAATGTAATAATTTTTTCTTTTAAACTATTTAAATCACCATCATTTTTGATTAAATAATCATAATTTTTATAATTTTCTAAAGCATGCTCGGTTATATGCTTTTTCTGTTTATCAGTTAATTCGTTTACAAAATTTGGCCTTTCAACCATTATAATATTAACATTTTTAAATTTTGATTTTGGAATATCTAGTTCATTAGGAAATCTAGCACCAGAAATAATTATAACATCAAAATAATATTTGTAAACCATTATATCTTCACACAAACGGTTAACGAAAAAGTCTTTATTAATTTGATTCCTAACAATATCAGTTCCCAGTGTTTGCATAAGTTCGCGTGGCTTAGTTTTATCATCACCATCCCAACCAGCTATTTTTTTACAATAGCCTCTAATATAATCAGTAAATCTTAATAAAACAACTTTTTTCTCTTGAGCTTCATAGTAGTTATTAATGATTTGGGCAACAGTGTCTTTTCCACTTCTAGCTTTTCCAGCTAATAAAAATATTTTTGAATCTTTCATATTTTCTCCTTTTCAAATCCGATTTCTTAATAATCATTTAAATAATTTTTCTTCTAAAGTTCCCCTTGAACAAGAAAATGATACCACATTTTCTAGGAACGAAAAGCCGTGGTACCATCCTAATTAATCTTAATTAATATAACGGTTTTACCCGGAAGTGTTTGCACTTCACTAAAAGAGAGCTTTCGGTTATTTCGTTTTACTAATTTCCACCAAACACTAGCTCTCTATCAAAACTTAATAACTTACTTTTCTTTTTTTACGTTTTTATGTATTTTATTAACAATTGCTTTAGTTTTAGGTTCTTCCTCAATAATATCCAAATCCCAATCAATAATTCCATATTTGCGATCAAAGAATTGGAATATTGTTTTTCCAACAGCGATTAATGGAGTTGAAAGTAACATTCCTAACATTCCGAAGAAGTAACCAAATACTAATAAGCCTAACATAATGGTTACTGGATGTAATTTTGTAGTCTTTGACATAATAAATGGTTGTAAGAAGTTTCCTTCTAAAAACTGAATTAAAACAATAACCACTAAAGTTAAAATTCCGATAGTTGGACTTTGAGTAAATCCAACGATTACAGCTGGTGCCCCTCCAATATAAGGCCCTGCATATGGAATTATGTTAGTAAGCCCACAGAAGAAACCAAATAGTGCAGGCGCTTTTAAACCAACTAACCATAATCCAATTGAAGTCAAAATAAATATGGCAGAACAATCAATTAAGGCTCCTTGAACATACTTTCTAAGTGAGTTGTTTACATCATTGATTAAGTCCATACTTGTTTCTCTAACTTTTCTTGGTAAAAAGTTGATTAATGATGATTTAGAATCAAAACTTACAAGTAAGAAAAATCCAATAATTAAACCTAGTATAAGAGTTCCCATTCCAGAAAAGAATCCTGATATAAAATTAAACAAACTACTTGGTAATTCTTTACTAACACCAGCAGCTAATTCATTGAATTTTGAGAAAAATTCGTCTTTTAAGGCTTCGGCATCGATGTTTTGAATATTATTAAGATGTTCAAATATATCTAAACACCACAATTTTATATTTTCAAAAACATCTGGAGCAATTTTAGCAAATTCAGTAATTTGGTCAGCTAGTAACGGAATTAGAGCCGCCAAAACTATAAATACTATTAAAAAAAGTATTAAATATGTTATGATAGCACCAAAAGTTCTTTTTATTCCCTTCGTTTGCATCCATTTTATAAATGGGTCAAATAACCAAGCAATTAAAATACCAATAAATAATGGTGCGACAATTTTAACAATTGTCCATAAAAAACTTAAAATATTTGTTTCTTTAAATAGTAAAATAACTAGATATAAACCTAAAGCAAGTAATAAAAAGTAGGTAACATTTAGAACCTTAGAAGCACGATCAGCAACATCATTTATTTTTTGCTTGTCTATATCATTAGATAATTTTTTCCTAAGCATTTGTAATTCACTTCCCTTATACTCGTAAAAGTTCAGCTTCTTTTTCTTTTAGTAGTTCATCTACTTTTTTATTATATTTGTTAATTAAATCCTGGACATCTTCAGTTAAACCTTTTTTGTCATCTTCGGTTAAATCAGCTAATTTCTTTATATCATTGTTGGCATCTTGTCTAACATTTCGTAAATTTATTTTGCAGTCTTCAGCTATTTGTTTTACTTGTTTCACATATTCTTTTCTCGTCTCTTCAGTTAATACGGGAATATTTAAAATAATACTTTCACCATTATTGTTTGGTGTAAGTCCAATATTAGCCTCAAATATAGCTTTTTCAATGGTACTTAAACTAGACTTATCAAACGGTTTTATCATTAGTTGCCTAGCTTCGGGAATTGAAATTGTAGCTAACTGTTTTAATGGAGTATCGGTCCCATAATATGATACCATTATGCCATCTAGAATAGCTGGATTAGCTCTTCCAGCTCTAACATTAGTAAATCTCCTTTGCATAGCTTCAATTGCTTCTTGCATTTTGGTTTCTGTTTCCAATAAAATTTCTTCCATTTTTTCCTTCCTTTCTTTGTTATTACTATTATAATATATATATGTTTTTGTCGCAAGTAAAAACAAAAATTTTATAGAAAAAAAGCC
>CAZZCM010000067.1:0-4460 GCA_964652445.1 uncultured Muribaculaceae bacterium
AAATAATTGGTAGAAAGTTCTACCTTTATTTTTATTATTTTGAAATATAATAATAATGTAGTCTGATTATTTGTTATAGGAGATGATATTTTGTTTTTTAAAAATTTTAAAAAAACAGTCATCGTGCTTCTTTTATCATTTTTTATTATACCCATAAATGCTTTAGCTTATTCTGATAAGATAATTGTTGGTGGAGAAAATATCGGTATTACTTTAAATTCAAAAGGTGTTTTAATTGTTGGTGTTTATGATGTCGACGGTCAGTCACCTGCAAGCGAAGCCGGACTTAAGTCAGGAGATGTCATTACAACAATTAATGACAAAGAGGTTAATAATATTGAAGATATGGCTTCAAAAATTAACGAATCCAATGATGGTAATGTAAGTGTTGGTTATCTTAGAGGTGAAAAGAAAAAAACTGCTACCTTAAAATTATATAAAGATGAGAATGATGTTTATAAAACCGGTCTTTATGTAAAAGATAGTGTAACAGGAATTGGAACATTAACATTTATAGACCCTGAAACTAAATTGTTTGGAGCTTTAGGACACGAAATTCAAGAACAAACTACTGGTAAATTATTAGAAATTAAAGATGGTAAAATTTTCGATTCAACAGTAACTGGTATTATTCCAAGTTCAGATGGCAATCCAGGTGAAAAACAAGCTAAATATGATGTGACTAAAACAACTGGTGATGTATCAGAAAATACAACCCAAGGCATTTTTGGTAAATATACTAGTTCTTTACCCGATAGAAAAACATATAACGTTGCCGAGCCTTCAGAAATTAAAACCGGTAAAGCCAAAATATTAACCGTTTTGAATGGAACAGAAATTAAAGAATACGATATCAACATAACACAAATAAATAAGAAAGAACAAAAAAACAAAAACTTTGTTTTCGAAATCACTGATAAAGAATTATTAGATAAAACTAATGGAATTATTCAAGGTATGAGTGGTTCACCAATCGTTCAGGGAGATAACATTATTGGTGCAGTAACACATGTAGTGGTTGATAACCCACATAAAGGATATGGTATATTTATAACAAATATGTTAGAAGAAGCGGAAAATAGCTAGGAAGATTATTCTTTCTAGCTTTATTTAGATTGGTAAAATGTTCTATCTTTATTACTGGAAAATTTAGATATAATATTAATAAGTATTATTTTTTATATGAGGAGGTGAATTATGAAAAATAAATGGTTTTATGGATTTTTTTTAATTTTGATATTTTTTTCTAGTGAAAAAGTTTTGGCTTTAAGTAGTGGAACATACAAAATTATTTCCGCGTTAGATGAAAATAAAGTACTTACTTCTAGTGATTCTGGCAATATTCAAATAAATACAGATGAGAATAAAGAAAATCAATTATGGGATGTCATCGTTCAAAGTGATGGTAGTTATATAATTACAAGTAAAGTAGATACAGGAAAGTCATTTGATGTAGTTTCAGCTAATCGGGCGAATGGGACTAATATAAGATTATATAATACAAATAAAACAAATGCTCAAAAATGGAGTTTAAAAAGTTCTGACGATGGATTTTATTATGTAGTTTCAAAAATCAATGGTTCTAGTGCTTTAGATATAACAGGAGCTAAAAATGAAGAAGATACAAATGTTCAATTATATAGTTTAAATTATACCGATGCTCAAAAATTTAAGTTTACCGAAATTATAGAAAAGAAAAAAGTCATTGAAGATGGTACTTATTTGATTAACAGTACTCTTAGTAATGAAAAATTTATTTCATTAGAGAAAAATGCTTCTTTGGGTGTAAACGTTAATTTAAATCAAGCAAAATCTAGTTATTTACAAGCTTTTAATTTTAAATATTTAGATGATGGATATTACGAAATTTCGCCATATGAAAATGATGATTTAGTAATAGATAATTTGAAAAATGGAACTAATATTTTATTAAATAATAAAAACGATAATAATATTAAATGGATAATTAAAGAAAACTTTGACGGAACATATAGTTTTGTTTCTTCACTTGATGGTTATTATTTAGATGTTGCTGGCGGGAAAATTACTAATAATACTAATATACAATTATATCAAGGTAATGGAACCAATGCTCAAAAGTTCACGGTTACGAAAATTGACTTAACAAATATTGAAGATGGATCATATAATATTTCTTCTTTTATCAACGATGATTTATTACTATCTTTAAATAATGTTATTCCCTTTAACACAGCGAATATCGAACTTAGATATAAAACTGACGAAAACAATCAAAAATGGTATATCAAAAATATAAAAGAAAACATTTACGAAATAAGGTCCTGTGTTGATGAAAAATACGTATTTGATATTACTGGCGGAAGTTTGATAAATGGAGGAAACCTTCAAGCATATCAAACAAATGAAACCGAAGCTCAAAGATGGATAATTGTAGGTCTTGAAGATGGATCTTATAGGTTTACTAATATTAAAAGTGGAAAGGTTTTGGATGTAACAAGCGCCAATTTTTCCAATGGAACTAATATTTGGCAATATGAAAATAATGATACTATAGCTCAAAAGTTCAAGTTAAATAAAACAGAAATTTCTGAATATAATCAAATTATTTCAGACGATAATTATATCTTGTATTCAGCACTTAACTTAAATAAATCATTAAGATATAGTTACAATGTATATATTAACGATGTAGAAGGATTAGATCAAGAAATAATGTCCATTAATTATGTTAAAAATGGATTTTATGTTTTAAAAAACGGGAATAAGGCTTTTACTAATAACGCTGGTAAGGTAGTTATGGATAATTATAGCGGCTCGGATAACCAATTATGGTATGCCGTCAAAAACGGTGATTACTATACTTTTATTTCCAAAACAGATGGCAAAGCTTTAGATGTTACGAGCGCTAAAACAACCAACAAAAACAATTTACAAACTTATGTTAGTAATAATACTAATGCCCAAAAATTTTATTTAGAGGCTGTTTCAAAAGATAAACTAGAAGATGGTTATTATAATATTTTAATTAATAATGAATATTTGGCTTTAAAAAATGAAGTTCCTTATAATGGTGCCAAACTAATTACAAAAGCAGATGATGATAATAGTAATAAATGGTATATTAAAAAAATATCTAATAATTTATATGAAGTTAGATACGCGATTAATCAAAGTAAAGTAATGGATGTAACAAGTGCAGGTACAGCTAATGGAACAACGGTACAACTTTATTCGTCTAATTCAACTAATGCCCAAAGGTGGTATATCATTAAACTAAAAAATAATAAATATAAGTTTATTTCGGCTACTAGTCATACAGCTTTAACAATCATTAATAATGAAGCCAAAATATATTCAAATAATAATTTAAATCAAGAATTTACAATCACCTCATGTAAGCAAATAAGTTATGGAAAAACACTAGAAGATGGTTATTATACTATAAATAGTTACTTAAACAATGATAAAGTATTAGATGTAACTTCGGCAGGTATTATTTCAGGAACTAATGTACAGTTATATTCATCCAATGATACAATCGCCCAGATATGGAAATTTGAGTATTTGGAAAATGGTTTATATAAAATAATATCAGCCTTAAATCCTAAAAGAGTTCTTACAAATAATAATGGAAATGTAGTGGTTAGTAAAGCCAGTGATAATGAAAATCAAAAGTGGTATATATTAGGCGTAGATAAAGATTATTATTCAATTATATCAGCCAGTGATGGATTATATGTTGATGTTGCTGGTGCAAAGACAACCAATGGAACAAATATCGGTGTTTATGAATCAAATTATACTAATGCCCAAAAATTTAAAATTAAAAAATTTACAGGTAAAAAGATTTATAAAGGTATTGATATTTCAAAATGGCAAGGTAATATTAATTGGAATTTATTAGTTAATGAAAATCCTAATTTTATTATTATGCGAGTTGGAAGAGGACTAGGTGATTTAGGTAAGGATGTAAAATTTGAAGAATATTATAAAAATGCCTTTAGTTTTGATATTCCATCAGGCGTTTATCTTTATGGTTTTGCTCAAAATTTAAGTGAAGCTAAGCAAGAAGCAGAATATGCTTTAGAATGGTTGGATAATAAAAACATTGATTTACCAGTATTTTATGACATGGAATATAGTGGTTTATTATATTTAGGTAAAGACGTTTTAACCGAAATAGCAACTACTTTTTGCGCTTCGATTATTTCTAATAATTATCACTGTGGAGTATATGCAAATGTATATTGGCTTAATAATTTTTTAGATGGTCAGAAAATATCCGAAAATTATCCAATATGGCTTGCTCACTGGACTGGTGCCAATGATTATAATACCGTTTTAAATAATTATGATAAATATCAAAGTTCATATGGCTTAAGTTCTTATCAATATTGGCAATTTTCTTCTTTAGGCAAATTTCCAGCAATTACCGAAAATACAGTTGATTTAGATTTTGGATATGATATATTTGATTA
>CAZZCM010000068.1:0-4388 GCA_964652445.1 uncultured Muribaculaceae bacterium
TAACAAAAAAGACAATCAAAATTGCCTTTAATAATCTAATATACCTAAGAGTAATAGAGTAAATTTTTATAAAATATGAGCAAAAAAAAGAAATATAATAATTTAATAAAAGCGGTATATTAGTTAAAACATGTTTATAGCCAAATGGCCAGAGATATGTAAACCATATCTCATCTATATTATGAACACCCATATATATTTTATACATAAAAATCAAATATAGTTCACAAAATCCTTAAGTAACATTCTCCAAAGACTCCCATATTTCGCAAAAAACGTAAACAAAAAAGACTTAAGTGTAAACCTAAATCTTTAAATGTTTTCTGACAGCTCTCCAAGAACCAAACATGCCAACCAAAATACCAATTCCAAGTAAAATCAAAGAAATAGTATATACAAATGGTGTCGGCTCAATCAACTTAATAAATGGACTAAACAACTGACCATTAAAACTACTATAAACAGCATTATAGCCATATATAATCGCCAATATTGGAATAATAGATCCTAAAGCACCTAATATTAAACCTTCAATAATAAACGGAATTCTAATATTTAAATTAGACGCTCCAATAAGTCTCATAATACTTATTTCCCTTTGTCTTGAATTAATAGTAATCTTAATCGTATTAGAAATTAAGAAAGCCGTTACCAAAATTAAAGCAATTACCGAAATAACACAAACCTTATGAACAACATCAAATACAGAGATTAATTGTTCAACCATCCCTTCACCATATTTAACCAAAGTAACACCATCAATTTGTTTTATTTCTTTAGCTACACCTTCAATAGTTTGAATATCCTCAACCTTAACTTGGAAAGTATTTTGAATTGGATTTTCTTCTTCCGACCAGTTTTTCATAATACTATCAAAAACATCAGAAGACTCCATCATATCTTTAGTAATATCATTTTTAGAAATAAACTCATACTTGTCCACACCATTAATCAAACTAATTTGATCCTTAACCTCATCAATTTTTTCATCATTTAAATCATTATCCAAAAATGCAACAATCGTTACATCCTTTTCAACTAATTCTGTAAAATTATCAACGTTATAAGAAAGTACGAATGACACAGCAACAACAATAAGAGTTATTGTAATACATGATATTGATGCAAGTGATAAAGAAAAATTTCTAAATACCCCTTTAAAAGCATCCCTAAAATTTCTACCAATAATTCTAAATGTTTTCATTATTTATACGTCCCTTCTGCATAATCTTTAACAACCCTACCAGAGTCCAAAACAATAACCCTCTTATTTAATTGTTTGACAATATCGATACTGTGTGTAACCATAATAACAGTTGTTCCAAGCTTATTAATTTCCTCTAAAACCCTCATAATTTCCATACTCGTATTAGGGTCTAAATTACCTGTCGGCTCATCACAAATTAATAATTTAGGACCATTAACAATCGCACGTGCAATTGCTACACGCTGTTGTTCACCACCAGAAAGTTGAGCCGGATAACTTTTAATCTTATGCTTTAAACCAACAAGATCTAAAACCTTAACCACTTTTGCATGAATTTCATCCTTAGGTACTCCAAATATTTCCAAAGCAAAGGCTACATTCTCATAAACCGTTGACTTCGGTAACAACTTAAAGTCTTGAAATACTACTCCAATTTTTCTTCTAATCTTATAAACTTTTCTATCGCGAAGTTTACCAACATTTACCCCACCAACAATAATTTGACCAGAATTTGGTTTTTCCTCACGATAAAGCATTTTAATAAGCGTACTCTTTCCACAACCAGTCGAGCCAATAATAAAGACAAACTCACCCTTATTAATAGATAAATTTAAATCTTGAATGGCCGTTACACCAGTTTTATATGTCTTCTTAACATTCGTTAGTCTAATCAATTCCATAAATCATCCTTCTTTCTATTCCCCGCCTTTAACTTCATATGTATCTGTAACAATAAAGAATGCGTCTTTATCAATTTGTAGTATTCCCTCTTTTAAAATAAAATACTGTTTAGTTGGAATTGTACAAAGCAATATCTTCTTCCTATCACCAGTAAATCCCCCATGGCTATCCAAAACAGTTACTCCATGATGTAATTGATTCAAAATAAACTGTTCTATTTCTTTTTCCTTAACCGTTATAATTTGGAATGTTTTATATTTTGAGATTCCCAAAATAACCTTGTCTGTAAGTACTCCAATCAAAATTATAGAAATAATCGAATATATGAACGCTTGCCACCCAAACACAAACAAACAACTAATCACAACCACACCTTCGACATAAATAGTTGCCTGTCCCACTGATTTTTTACCATATTGTGAAATAATTTGTTTCATAACATCAGAGCCACCCGTTGTATAACCAGTTTTAAATACAAAGCCAGTTCCAATACCATATAAAACAGCCCCCGCCAAAGCAATAACCACTGGCTCAGTATCACCCAAATCAACAACACTTGGCAAAGATACCGTTAGCTCAACCAATAACGGATACAAAATTGCCCCTACAATTGTTTTACTAGTTACATTCTTGCCTAAATAAACCAAACTGGCAACCAACAAAAGAACATTAGCTAAAAATATAATATAAGCTGGATTAATTCCAAATAATTCCTGCAAAACAACCGCAATTCCACTTACACCAAAAGCCATATTACTAGGTAAAATAAATACATTAAAAGCAACAGCTTGAATTAAAACTCCTATAAAAAATATAGAATATCTTTTCAAACGATCATTATTATAAATTTCTCTAACAACTTTATTATCGTCAAAAGCATTTTTAAATAACATATTATTTCTCCTTTAAATATTCTTTTATAAACTTATCAATATTGCCATCTAAAACTTTAGAAACATTAACATCTTCCGTATTAGTTCGATGGTCCTTTACCAAAGTATATGGACACATAACATAACTTCTAATCTGTGAGCCAAAATTAATTTCCTGCAAATCACCTTTCAAAGCCTTCATTTCAGCTTCTTTTTCCTCTTGCTTAATTTTCATTAATTTACTTTTAAGAATCTGCATACATTTTTCCTTATTTTGAATTTGACTACGTTCATTTTGACAAGTAACTACAATACCAGACGGCATATGTGTAATACGAACCGCACTATCAGTCGTATTAACACCCTGACCACCAGCCCCACTACTACGATAAACATCAATTCTGATGTCCTTTTCATCAATTTCAATATTAGCATTATCATCAATTACTGGTGTTACCTCAACAGCTGCAAAAGAAGTATGTCTTCTTGAATTACTATCAAAAGGTGAAATTCTAACTAATCTATGAATCCCTTTTTCACCTTGCAGATACCCATAAGCATTATGCCCTTTAACAATTAAAGAAACACTTTTAATACCTACTTCAGTCCCCACCTGTTCATCAATAACTTCCAATTTATATCCTTTTTTCTCACACCATCTAGCATACATACGATAAAGCATATTCGCCCAATCACAAGCTTCAGTTCCACCGGCTCCCGAATGAATTTCTAATACCGCATCATTTTTGTCATACTCACCACTAAGCAATATCTGCAATTCAAGTTCATCCAATCTATTACCTAAAGCCTCTAACTCTTCAGTTGCAAAAGTAACAACATCAGAATCTGAATCACCTTTTAAATTATCATAGTGGAATTTAATTTCCTCTTTTAAATTACCAGTTTCCTCTAACAACCTCTTCAAATAATTATATTCAGAAATAACTTCTTCGCTTTTTCTTTTATCATCCCAAAAGTTATCTTCTTTCATTACCCTATCAAGTTCATCTAATCTTTTTTGCTTAGATTCAGAGTCAAAGAGACCTCCATAAATCACTTATTCTTAATTCATAATCAGTATAAATAGCTAACAGTTCCTTAAGTTCCATCTTGTTGGCCTCCTATCTTTAAACATTATAACATTTTTAATATCTTTTTACCACCACATAACCACCTTTTCATAAAATTTCCAAAATAAAATGATTAGACAAAATCTAATCTTTTTTTTCAGTAGTTGAAACCTTTTTCAAAACAAAATGTTTGCAGTTATACGCACAATTATCTTTAATATAATCGTCCAAAGTATCAATATCATTAATATCTCTAAATAATTTATTACCTTTATCACAAAAACCTTTTAATCTAAGTTTACCATAAGCCCAATCACCTAAAATATAATCATAACCATCAAAATATTCCGTAAGCTTATCAGTAACCTCAGATATATCAAAACCGTCACGATAATCTTTCAAAAGCACATACTCTTTATCATTTAACATTATTTTTTTCATGATATCACCTAATTTCCCTTTTCCAAACCATAAATGCATTTATTATAAATATTAAAAACATTTTTTCCCTTTGTTAAATTGCATTTATCCGTCATTTGTATCACTTATATTATAACA
>CAZZCM010000069.1:0-4367 GCA_964652445.1 uncultured Muribaculaceae bacterium
ATCTAATGGGGTCTATGACCCTACTAACAATACCATTTCTCTCATATACAATATTTTGGTATTGTTAGTTAATTTTGATTAAACAAAAAGTCTACTAAGTAGGCTTTTTCTAAACAAAGAATGTTGGACCACTAGAAACAGAATTATGTTGAGAAGTAGCTTCATTAATTTCTGCATTTTCACTAGTTTTTATGTTATTATTACTAGAACCATTAGTTGGGGTATCAACTTTTTTAAACTCATTCATTACTTTAAACATAGTTTTCGCATTTCGCATGATAGGAGTCACTTGTTTAACAATCGGAATAGCTTGGTTAACTAACCCTAACGTCTTTTGTGTTCCGTTGATAATAGAACTTAAGCTAAAACTTCGGCCAGCTCCTCTCGATAAAAGTCCAAAAAGTCCCGGACGGGCAGGTGAAGTCATAGGTGTCATCATATAATATGGGTTATAGTAATTCATTTTATTACCCCTTTCTAAGGTATTATATGTTTTTGCTAAAAAATGTTTTAATTCTAATTAAAAATATGTTATAATTATCTATAGTAAGAATATAAAAGGGAAAGGTGAGTATGATGGTATTTAAGATTTTACTGGCACCATGTAAAGCAATATATCATTTTATAAAACACTTTTTTAGTGGACTTTTAGTATTACCAAAAGCCATCATAAGCATTTTTAAACATTTCTTTTTAAGTATTGGTTTTATTTTAAAATCATTAACAAAACCATTTAAAAGAAACAAAGTGCCAAAGTTAAAAAAGGATGAAAAAACAGTTAATACCGATTTGGGTACTAAACTAAATGATTTTGGTGAAAATATAATTTCAAAATCTCAAAACGCTAAAGACTATATTAGTGTGCAAAGTGATAAAATACCATTAATCAAACAAGCTAAAAACAATAAAATCAAAAACATGGAAAAACTCAAAATTAACTTTGATAGTGAAGATGCTAAAAAAACAAAAGAAAAACAAACTTATGCTTATACTGTACAGGACAAAACTGGAAAAGTTATTAAAGGGTATTTTGATGCCTATTCAAAAGTTGAAGTTCATTCATTCTTAGTAAGTGAAGGCTATACTGTTCTTGATATTAAAACTTCAAAATTTATTCAATTTTTTCACGGTTCAAAAACTACTTTTCATGGTAAATTCAAAACTAAAGATTTAATCTTTCTTTTGGCTCAACTTTCAACTTATTTAAAAGCTGGTATCCCATTAGCAGATTCTGTTAAAATATTACTAAAACAATTTAGTAAAAATCGCGTATATAAAAAAATACTTGAAGGTGTAGTTTATGATTTATCAATTGGGCAAAGGTTTAGCGAAGCTTTAAATAATCAGGGAGAGGCTTTTCCAAGACTTTTAATCAACATGGTGAAAACATCTGAATTAACTGGCGAACTTCCAGAAACTTTAGACGATATGGAAGAATTTTATACTGAAGCCGAAGCTACTAGAAAAGCTATGATTAGCGCTATGATGTATCCAATTATCATCTTTGTAATCGCTATTGCTGTTGGAGCGTTTATAATGATATATGTCGTTCCAAAATTCGTTGAAATATATGAAAGTATGGATTCAGCTAAAATTCCAGGCATTACATTATTTGTTTTATGGCTAAGTGATTTCCTAAGCAATTATATCATATGGATAGGGTTAGCTGTAATTGGCTTAATTCTGCTATTTATGTATTTATATCGTAATATCAAATCATTTAGAAGTAGTGTTCAATGGTTAGTAATGCATACACCTGGTTTCGGAAATGTCGTCATCTATAATGAAGTAACAATGTTTACCAAAACCTTTGGCTCGCTACTGGCCCATAACGTCTTCATCACTGATACTATGGATATTCTAAACAAAGTAAGTAGTAATGAAATATATAAAGTAATGATTCTAGAAGCCATCAATAACATTTCAAAAGGTGGGAATGTATCAGATGCTTTCAAAGATAAATGGGCTTTTCCAGTTCCTGCTTATGAAATGCTTGTAACTGGTGAAAAAACAGGACAATTGCCGGAAATGATGCAAAAAGTTTCGGAATATTATCAAGATTTACACAAAAACGCCGTAGCACGTATAAAAACATTTATTGAACCAGTAATGATTATCTTATTAACTGTTATGGTTGGGGTAATCGTTTTATCAATCGTTATTCCAATGTTTAATATGTATAGTGCTATTCAGCAATAAGGAGAGTATTATGGAATTATTAAGTTTTATATTAGTCTTTATTATTGGAACCGTTTTTGGTTCCTTTTATAATGTTGTAGGGTATCGATTACCTAAGGGAGAATCTATTGTTAGTCCCCCAAGTCATTGCCCAAATTGTAATGAAAGATTAAGACCAATCGAGCTAATTCCTATTGTATCTTATCTTATACAAAAAGGAAGATGTAAACATTGTCAGGCCAAAGTACCAGCATTTTACACGGTATTTGAATTATTAACTGGCTTACTTTTCCTTTTGGCTTATATTTCATTTGGATGGTCATTACAACTAATAATTGCTTTAATCTTTATTTCATTATTAATTATAATTGTTGTGAGTGATTATAACTATTTAATAATATCTGATGAAGTTTTAATTTTCTTTGGAATATTATTAGCTGTATGCATATTTTTCATAAACGGCCCTATTGAATTTTTTAAATCATTAGTTAGTGGTATTTTAGCTTTCCTAACCATGTATGGTCTGAAACTATTAGGTGATTTTCTTTTTAAAAAAGAATCAATGGGTGGCGGTGACATCAAATTAATGTTTATCTTTGGTTTAGTATTAGGTTATCCAATGGCGATATTATCAATTTTTGTTGGGTCAATTATTGGTTTTCCAATTTCATTAATATTGTTAAATAAAAATACTGAACACATAATTCCTTTTGGACCATTTTTAGCTGTGGGGGCTGTCATAATTTTATTACTACAAATTGATTTAAACACTTTATTAAGTTTATATAATCTCTAAAGGCTTTAAAACAAAGTCTTTTTTTGTTATAATGATGGCGGAGGTCAAAATGAAAACAAACTATCAATTAGTAATGGAAGAAATTATAAACAGCCTAAATACAAAGCCAAAACTTTTACTTCATGCTTGTTGTGGGGTTTGTAGTAGTGCGGTTTTAGAACGAATATCTCCATTTTTCGATATAACATTGTTATATTATAATCCTAATATTTATCCTGAAAAAGAATATTTAAAAAGATTAGAAACTCAAAAAGAAATAATAGCTAAGATGAACTTAAATATAAAACTTCTAGAAGTGGGTTATAACAAAGAAGATTTTGTTAGTAGAATTAAGGGTTTAGAAAAGGAAAGAGAAGGGGGACAAAGATGTACTAGGTGTTACTACTTAAGGTTAGAAAAAACTGCCGAGTTGGCTAAAAAATATGGCTTTGGTTATTTCTGTACTACTTTATCTGTGAGTCCTTATAAGAATGCTGAAAAGCTAAATAAAATTGGTAAAATTCTAGAAGAAAAATACAATGTAAAATATTTATATTCTGATTTTAAAAAGAAAGAAGGTTATAAAAGGAGCATTGAACTTGCTAAACTTTATAATCTATATCGGCAAAATTACTGTGGCTGTGAATATTCTTTAAAAGAAATGATGGAAAAACATTTAAAAATTAATTAGTTTTTCTTTCTATTGATGATATAATATCAAACATGGGGGAAGTAGTATGAATAACAAGATAAAAATAATATCTATATTTTTAATTGTGGTTTTAATAGTAATTATTATTAGTTTAAATAAAAAGCCAGAAATTGTTGAAGTGGGAGAAATACCAAAAGCCTTTATTAATCCAAATCCCAATCTTAAAATCGAAAAACCAAAAAAACAAGAAACGCAAGAAAACAAAATTCCATCTGTTGTTTCAGACAAAACAATATATTTAACCTTTGACGATGGTCCAAATTATTTAACAGATCAAATATTAAGTATTCTGAAAGAAGAAAATGTGCCGGCCACTTTCTTTGTCATTGGCCGTTCAATTGATACATATAAAAATACTGTAAAAAGAGCTTACATGGACGGTCATACTATTGCTTTGCATTCATACACTCATGACTATAAATACATTTATAGCGCTGATCAAAACTATTTTGATGACCTAGATAAGATAAAAACAAAAGTTTATAGTATAACAGGTAATAATGCGAGAATTATTCGATTACCAGGTGGCTCATCCAATACTGTCAGTAAAAAATATAATCAAAATATCATGACTAGAATAACAAAGAAATTAACTGATAATGATTACTATTACTTCGATTGGAATGTTGATTCGGGTGATGCTTCGGGAAAACTTACTAAAGACCAAATATATAATAATACTATATCTGGTCTTCACCAAGG
>CAZZCM010000070.1:0-4277 GCA_964652445.1 uncultured Muribaculaceae bacterium
CACTAAAACAAAAGACAGCACACAAAGTACCATCTTACATAGTTGGATAAGTTGCCGGTCCTATTGGTAAACCAATAATAAACCAACCAATAATAATTACAACCCATACAACCGCAAACAACAATATTGTTGGCATTAAAGTTTTTAAAGTTCCAAATATCGTTATTTTAACACTTTCTTTGCTATTATATTTTTCCACAAAAGCCAACATAACAATAAAATAAACAAAGAATGGTGTCAGACCCTTACCAATACTATCCGCAGCCTTAAAAATAAACTGGGTAAAATCTGGAGTAATGTTAGCTTTCATGAATAAAGGTACTAAAATAGGAGACGCAATCGTCCATTTAGTCAACGTATCTGGAATCAAAATAGACATCAGAATAATTACTATAAACATTAATAATATCAAAGGCAATCCCGTAATTTCTAAATTACTCATAAACGAAATCAACCATGCCCCAACAACTTGTCCTAAATTAGTAAAAGTTAAAATACTAAACATCAAAGAAGCAAAAAACATCAAGATAAATATATAACCTAAATTGTCAAATTCCTTAGACAATCCGACACTAAACTCATTAGTATTATTAATATTCTTCGAAATAAATCCATATATTGCTGAAGTAACCATTAAAATGATAAGGAATACGAAAATAAATGCATCACCAAAAGGCGATTTTCCACCCAACAACTGAACAACATAATCCTTTTGTTTCATATCCAAAAGCAGTCCGCTTCCAGGAAGACCAGGAACAATTAAATAAATAAATAATCCTAATAAAATTATAAAAGCAATAAAACTAAATACCAATCCTTTTTTAGAAATAATTAAATTATCTTCTTCCTTAATAGATTCTTTTATTCTATATTTTAAGAAAGCTTCAATAATTAAAGTACCAACAACAGCTAAAATAAACGTACTAGCAATCATCACAAATTCATTTGACCAAGCATTAAATAAATACTCCTTATCAACACTAACAGCTGCCGCTTCTTTAGTTAAAAGACCCAGTTGATAATCATCAATTGAAAAGACTAAACCAGCTCCATAACCTAATGTAATTCCTACAAAAGAAGTTAAAATACCTAATACCGAATTTCTACCAATATATTGGTAAAAAATAGCCGTTAAAGGTAACAAAATAAAATAACCATAATCACTAAAGAAAGAAGAAACAATTCCAATAAATAAAGTCAAAAAAGTAATAATTCCAGGTTTAACCTTGCGAAAAGGAACAAATAGTGCCTTAAATAATCCACTAGCTTTACCAATAGAAATAGCCATTAAAGCAATAATTAATAAAACCAAAGGTTTAAACGTTTGAAACGTTTGTACAGGAGAAGTAAAAAAATACTTTAATCCATCTTCAGAAAAAATACTCTTCACTGAAACCGTAGACGTTTCTAAAGTTCCATTAACAACAGACGTAATCTCGCCTTGCAGACCGAAAAACGAAGCAATTGCACTCGCCACAATAATAACTAATATCAAAATAAGAATAGTTATAACTGGACCTAACAATATTTTTTTCTTTTTCATAAAATACCACTACTCCTCTATAATTTTCTTAAGTTTTTTATTAAATTCGATACGGGGAAGCATAATACTACGTCCACATCCTAAACACTTGATTTTAATATCAGCCCCCACTCTTGTAATTTCCCATTCATTCACACCACAAGGATGAGGTTTTTTCATAACAACTTTACTACCTAATTTATATCCATTATTCACTATGTACCACCACCTGTGGATAAGGAATAGAAATATTTTTACTATCAAAAATTACCTTAACAGTTCCTAAAACCTCACGCTTAAATTGAATATCTTTAACTGGCTCACAATCAGCCACCAGTCTATAAATTACCGCACTATCCGCAAACTCCTCAACTCCTAAAATGGTCACATCAGAAATTAAATAAGTTACCTTTTTACTTAAATTCTCACAAACTTCTTTTAATACTTCCATCACTTTTTCGTTATCAACTTCATAAGGAACCGGAACATCAATAATGCACCTAGAAGGTTGCGTACTATAATTAATAACATCCGTCACATTACGATTAGCAATAACCATAACCTCACCAGTATATGCCCTTATTTTCGTATTTTTAAGCCCTAGTTCAATAACATCACCACGAAATGTTCCAATTTTAATATTATCGCCAACATCATATTCATTGTCAACAATAATCGAAAATCCCGCCAAGAAATCTTTTAAAATATCTTGTAAAGCTAAACCAGCTACCGCTCCAGCAATTCCTAAAGAAGCAAGCAAAGCCTTAGTATCCACGCCCCAAACACTTAAAAGCGCTAAAAAAGCAATTATCAAAATAACATATTTAATAATATTAGTAATCAATTTCATAATGGTCAAAGATTTCTTATTTGCCCTAAATTTTGCGCTAGCACTAAATGTCTTAACAATAATCTTTTTAATCAAAAGATAAGATAATACCGCAATAATAACAATAAACATTGGGGAGATAATTTCCTTAATTAATAATTGTTCCATCATATTATCATTCCTTTATATTAATAATTTCCAAAATACGATTTAAATCAGCATTATTGACAAAAGATATTTCCAATTTTTTATCTTTTATTTTAACTTTAGTATCTAATTTATCACAAAGTAATTCTTCAACATATTTATATTCACTATTTTTTTCTCTTTTTTGAGCCTGTTTACGCGGTTTATTCGCACTAGCCCTTTCAACCTCACGAACTGGCATACTATTTTCCACAATAGAATTAGCCATTTTAATAATTTCATCATTATTTTCAAGTTTACTAAGTACCCTTGCATGCCCCATCGTTAATTTCTTATCCGCAATCATTTGTTGAACAGAATCCGGTAATCTAAGTAATCCCAACACATTAGTAATATGACTACGACTCTTACTAACCCTCTTCGCCAACTCATCTTGTGTAATATGCAATTTTTCAATTAAACTTTTATAAGCATTAGCCTCTTCTAACGCATTTAAATCTTCTCTTTGCAAATTTTCAAGCAAAGCAATTTCAGCCATTTTTTCGTCAGTCAATTGCCTAATAATTGCCGGAATTGTTTTTAATCCCGCACGTTTACTTGCTCTAAGTCTTCTTTCACCAGCAATTACTTCATAACCTTTAATACTTTTTTTAACAATAATTGGTTGAAAAACACCATTTTCTTTAATTGATAAAGCAAGTTCATTTAAAGCCTTCTCATCAAAAACCGTTCTAGGTTGATAAGGGTTTGGTCTTATATCATTAACATCTAACTCAATAATTTCTTCGCCTTTAGTATCACTATAAATTTGTTTCTCAAATTCACTAACATTTTCAACATTCAAATTATCCAAATCAAATAACTGTTCTAAACCTTTACCTAAAGCTCTTTTTCTATTTTCCATTACGACTAATCACCTCTTTTGCTAAATTAAGATACGCTTCCGCACCCCTACTTTTAGGGTCATAAGCCACAATTGGTTTTCCATGACTTGGTGCTTCAGACAGTCTAACAAGTCTAGGAATAATTGTATCATAAACCCTTTCCTTAAAATAACTCTTAATATCCTGCACAACTTCCAAACCTAAATTAGTACGATTATCCAGCATAGTTAATAATACCCCTTCAATATCCAAAGTCGGATTCAAAGTCTTTTGAGCAAGCATAATTGAATTTAGTAGTTGCATAATACCTTCCAAAGCAAAAAATTCACACTGAACGGGAATAATAACTGAATGAGCCGCTGTTAAAGCATTAGTAGTTAAAATACCCAAAGAAGGAGGACAATCAATCAAAATATAATCAAACATGTCGCAAACCAAATTTAAATGTTCCTTAAGTTGATTATTTTTAGTAAAAGTTGGATCCATCCTACTTTTTTCCATAAGCTCAATATCCGCCCCAGCTAAACTAATAGTGGCTGGAATTACATATAAATTACGAAAGCGACTTTTGATTATAACATCCTTAAGTTCAGCCTTTCCAATTAATAAATCATAAATACTATTTTTAATGTCCCCTTTTTCAATTCCAAGCCCAGTAGTACTGTTTCCTTGTGGGTCTAAATCAATTAATAAAACTTTTTTACCTAACACCCCTAAAGAGGCTGAAAGATTAATACTTGTAGTGGTTTTCCCTACACCACCTTTTTGATTAACTAAAGCTATTATTTTTCCCATTTATACCACCATTTTCTATAATTCATAGCTATATTCATTTTACCATAATATTCATTATAAATCTATTAAAAACATCTATATAAACAAAATAAAATTTTTT
>CAZZCM010000071.1:0-4265 GCA_964652445.1 uncultured Muribaculaceae bacterium
TCCTAGATAGTTCCATTGTCTATCTGCCCACATTATATCATATTTTGCTATTATTGAAAATAGAAAAAACTTTTTAGGCCCCTTATTAATTATATAAAGAACGAACAAAAGTCTTCTCATTAATTCCATCAAATTTCTTATCTACAACTTCATCTGCTTCATCAATACAATTTTCTACACCTTCTGGTCTTTTTTGCCTTTCAGATGCCATCTCTTCCGCTTCAATAAGCGTATCGATAATCATATTTAAATAAGTGGCCTCTTTTTCTGTTATCTTTTCCATCACTATCTCCTCTTTCATTAATTTTTATGCTTATCAACATATTCCTGTACTTTATTTTTCATCCTTTGCAAAGCATTATCAACCCTTTTAGGATCAGTTTCCAAAACCTCGGCAATTTCTCTATAAGAAAACCCACTCTTCTTTAAATCAAAAACCTGTTCTTCAAAAGGCGTAAATTCCTGTTTTAAATTTTGGATTAACATATTAACACCTTCATAATCAAGTAAAATACTTGCTGGATCGCTAGACTTATCCGAGATAAATCTCTCTATACTGTCATTAAAATCCTCTCTATGATTAGCTTCCATTGATACAGAATTATTTAAAACACTATGCTTTTTCCTATTCGCATGTACTGTAGAACTAATAATTCTATGTTCAATACATGTTTTAGCATAAGTAAAAAATAAAGTATCCCTATGTTCATTATATGTATTTATCGCTTTACTAAAACCAATCATTCCTTCTTGAACCAAATCATTAAAATCAAGCCCACTGTTTTGGTTTTCATCATATAATCTTTTGGCTATGTTTCTAATCAGTGGCATATATTTTTTAAACAAAATATCCGTAACCTCTTCATTTTCAGCAACCATACTAACTAATTCAAAATCATTAAAATCTCTATAATCCATATCTAACCGCCTCATAAATCACTAAAGCTGCTGCTACTGACGCATTTAAACTGTTAACTGTCCCATTCATTGGTATTGAAGCAATAAAATCACAATTTTCCTTAACTAATCGACTTAAGCCTGTACCCTCACTACCAATTACAATAACTATTTTACCACTATAGTCAAGAAGCTTATAATCAGTACCTTCCATATCAGTACCAATAATCCAATAATCATTATTTTTTAACTCTTTTAAAGTATTAACTAAATTATTAACCATTGAAATTTTAACATTCTCTATAGTCCCCACGCTAACTTTAGTAACAGTTCCATTTACCCTTACCGACCTATCTTTTGGAATAATTATACTTTTTATTCCCGCTGCTTCACAAGTACGAATAATCGCCCCAAAATTATGTGGGTCTTCTAAATGATCAAGCATAACAATAATATTCTCTTCCATAATTTCATCTAAAGAAGCATATTTATAATCAGCCACCTCTAAAATAATCCCTTGATGATTTCCCTTTGAAAGTTTATCTAAATCGTATTTTTCCATATAATTTAATTTGATATTTTGTTTAGATAATTGTTCTAATAAATCTTTATCATTAAAATTTTTATAAACAAAAGCTTTCTTAACTTTACCTTTTTCTAAAAGTGCCTCTTTGGCTACATTTTTTCCATATATATACATTTAATCACCTATTTCGTATTCTACTACTTCACCATTACCAAGCATTTTCTTTGGTATTCTACCGGTAATATTTACAATTATTGCTCTTAAAGGATCCCCATGAGAAACAACTAAAATATTTTTATTGCCATATTTATTTTCTATTTCTTGGATAAATTCATTTGTTCTTTCTAATAATTCTTTAGCACTTTCAACATTTATTTTATTTGCATAATCTTTTTCTAAATCCCAATATAACTTTAAATCAAAATAATCATCGCTTAAACCAACTAAATCTCTTAATTCTACCTCAGAAAGTCTTTTATCTATTATTATCGGAATATTTCTACCACGATTTATAATATTAGCAGTTCCCAAAGCTCTTTCAATTGGAGAACTAATAATTAAATCAATTGGTAAACTATCTAATTTTTCTTTAGTATTTAAAACTTGTTCAATTCCTTTTTTATTTAACGGAATTGGTAAATCTCCTTGTAATAAACCTTTAACATTATAATCAGTTTGACCATGTCTAAGTAAATACAATTTCATTTAATCACCCACTATATATTTCATTATCTCATCTATTCTAGAAATATTATCTTTCATTTCTAAATAACCTATTAAAGCCTCCAAGCCTGTTGACCTTTTATAAGTTACTATATCAGTAGACTTACTACTATGACTTTTATGATTACGTGCTCTTTTAACAATGACAATTTCTTCATCGGTTAAAAAATTATCATTAAGCATTTTCTCTAAAAAATCGCTCTGAGCTTTGGCACTCACATATTTAACGGCTTCCTTTTGTAAATCATTAACTTTACATATACCTTTTTCTAATAAATGTTTTCTAATATAAAGTTCATAAACCGCATCGCCTAAATAAGCTAAAGCTAAAGAATTATCTACCATATCCATCAAACCTATCAAAAGTTATCCCCTTAATATAACCATTTTTAACATCACTCATAATTAAGTTCATAACTTTATCATAATCAATTTCGCCACCTTTAATAAGACACCCTCTTTTCTTACCAATCTCTTCTAAACTGGTAATAACATCATCAATAGTATCTAACCCATAACGTTCTTTTAAGACACTCGGATAATATTTTTCTAAAGTTTTTAAAATATACTCAGTAACATCATACAAAGGCAAAATTTCTTCACGAATAGCTGTAAAAGTAGCCAAATTAAAAGCATTTTTTTCTTCTAATTTAGGCCATAAAATACCAGGTGAATCTAATAATTCAATATTATCATTAACTCTAATCCAATTTAAATTTTTAGTAACTCCAGGCTTATTACCTATATTAACTACTTTTTTGCCAGCTAATCTATTAATTAAGGTACTTTTACCAACGTTAGGAATACCAACCACTAGTACTCTTGCTTTTCTTTTTATAAAACCCTTATCTTCACGCTTCTTATTATATTTTTCTAAAACTTCTTCAGTTAAAGAAATTAAAGGCTTAACATTAATATTTCCTTCTAAAGTCATTGGTAAAACATAATAACCTTTTTCTTTATAATAATTAATCCATTTTTCGGTTTCTTTTTTATCGCATAAATCCATTTTACTAACAATCAATATTTTAGGTTTATTATTAGTATAATCTTCTATATCAATTATTTTTGAAGAAATAGGCATTCTTGCGTCTATTACTTCATAAACAATATCGATTAGATTTATCTGCTCACTAATTAATCTTTTTGTTTTAGCCATGTGTCCTGGATACCAATTGATACTGACTGATGGAATTTTTTTTTCTTCTTTCATTCTTAAATCACTTCCTTAATTTATTATTGTTGCATATATATCTGTTACTTTTTGATAAAATCTTCTTTCAGATAATCTTATTTCTCTAATTCTTTCAAGTAATTCGTCAAAATATTTTTCTGTTAAAATTGAATTGCTCTATCTGAATTTACTCTATATCCAACAGCAATTATTGCATCCAAATTATATATTTTAGTTTTATAGTTTTTTCCATCAGAAACAGTTACCGAGGAATCCTCGACAACTGAATTTTCATCCAACTCAAAAGTATTAAATATATTTTTCAAATAATAACTTACATCTTGTTTACTAGTATCAAATAAATCTGCAATTGCTTTTTGAGTTAGCCATAAATCCCCATCTTCAAATCTTACTTCGATTCCTTTTCCTCCTTTTTGCCTTTCAAAAATTAAAAACTCTGCACTGCTACTTCTTATAATTAAATCTTTTGCCATTTTTATCATCTCCTTTGTCTGAAGGTAGTGTGCAATGTTAGACACTACCACTTACTTTTTAACACATTATTCACTATCATTTTGTATTTTTGAATCTATATATTTCCATATTCGTTTATATTGTTTTAATTGTTCTTCCCTTTTTATTTGGACGACTGGATGAAACAACGTATTATCACAAAATCATTAATAAATATTGCTGAAAGTTTTAAAATAGTTTCTTTTAATGTTTTACCTATTTTAAAATTAATGCATTTATCACAAACTGATAAATCTTTAATCAAATTATTAAACTACTTATTTTTCATTTGAAATTTTTTCCTTTTTATCTTCTAATATTTTTTCATCTATATATTCATAATTTAAAGAGTTTTTGTTACTTATAACTGTTCTGCCGAGTGTGTCCTAAATTCTGTGTAAATGGATTCTTTCCATGATAAGGAACTTATAT
>CAZZCM010000072.1:0-4253 GCA_964652445.1 uncultured Muribaculaceae bacterium
TTTTTTGAACTAGATTCTTTTTATTCTATATAGTATAATATTTTAAGAAACGAGGGAGTGTTATGGACAAATTAATTTTAATTAAATATGGTGAACTTACTACTAAAAAAGATAACCGTAAATTTTTCATTAATACATTAGAAAAAAATATTAGAAATCTTATTAAAGATGAAATTAAAATTACTAAAGACCGCGTTCGTATGTATATCGAGTGTGAAAATGCGGAAGAAATAGCTTTAAAGCTAAAAAAAATTTTTGGAATATATGGTATAGTTATATGTCATAAAGTAAATAATAATTATGAAGATATTTTAAATAAAGCATTAGAAATCATGGATAAAAATAAAAAAACTTTTAAAGTGGTTACAAACCGTGCGGATAAAAATTTCCCAATTCCGTCTATGGAATTCAGTCGTAAATTAGGAGGTCTTATTCTTCAAGAAA
The DNA here is from genome assembly GCA_964652445.1 of uncultured Muribaculaceae bacterium. Classification (GTDB taxonomy): domain Bacteria; phylum Bacillota_I; class Bacilli_A; order RF39; family UBA660; genus Coprosoma. The sequence continues at coordinate 445 of CAZZCM010000072.1, forward strand.
CTGATTTTAAAGTAGATGTTCATAATCCAGACATTACTTTAACTGTTGAAATAAGAAACAATGGGACTTTTGTTTATACAAATGAAATAAGAGGCGCGGGTGGATATCCAGTTGGAATTCAAGGTACTGGTTTATTAATGCTTAGTGGTGGTATTGATAGTCCAGTAGCTGGATATTTAACTTTAAAACGTGGAGTTAATATCGAATGCTTGTATTTTGAATCACCACCACACACTAGTTTAGAGGCCAAAAACAAAGTTTTAAAACTTGCTTCTATATTAAATGAATATTCAGGACATGTTAAAGTACATGTAGTTCCTTTTACAGAAATTCAAGAGGCTATTTTTAAAAAATGTCCTGACACTTATATGATAACCATTATGCGAAGAATGATGTATCGAATTGCAGAAAAATATTCAGAAAAAATTGGGGCTAAAATAATTGTAAATGGCGAAAGTATTGGACAAGTAGCCAGCCAAACATTAAGTAGTATGGAATGCATTAATAATGTAACTAATAAACCAATTATTCGTCCAGTTGCATGCCTTGATAAATTAGAAATTATTAATATTGCAGAAAAAATCGGAACTTATGAAACTAGTATTTTACCTTTTGAGGATTGCTGCACAATATTTGTACCAAGACATCCAGTAATTAATCCAAAATTAAGTTGTTGCATAGAGTATGAAAAAGCTTTTAATTATGAAAAGTTAATCGATAAATGTATTAATAATATTGAAGTTATTACCAATTTTAATAATAATGAATTTTCTGATTTACTTTAACAAAAATTTCCATTAAAAAAATCGTATTATTTTACCAAATGTACACATGATAAAAATGTACAGGAGGTGAAACGTATGTCAAATAACAGTAATAAGATCGTTGTTCCAGGAGCTAAACAAGCTATCGAACAAATGAAATATGAAATCGCTAACGAATTAGGCGTTAATATGGGTCCAGATGCCACTAGTAGAGCTAACGGTTCTGTAGGTGGAGAAATTACTAAAAGACTTGTACAAATGGGTCAACAACAATTAAGTGGTACTAAATATTCTAAATAATTGGGGTTTAATTCATATAAAAACGCTAACGATTTGTTAGCGTTTTTTTCTATAATTATTTAGCTTCTTCACCATAAAAATTCAATAATTTTTCATATATCCCAGGTTCTATTTTATTTAATGAATTTATACTAAGCTCAAGTGACTCTTTATACTGCCCTTTATTAAATAAAACTTCACTATAGTTTAAATTTTTATCCAATTCATTTTCAGTAGAACGATACCTGTTTCCATATATTATAGCCATTTCCGCAAACATAGCAGTTTTTATCATTTCCTTAGTTTTCCCAAAAAGTTTTAAAACTAAATCTCTAGCTGTATCAACTCTAGTATTTAAAGTATCTATAGTTAAAGGTTTTTTATCTAATTCTTTAACTATTTCTTTTATAGCTTCACTAGCCTCTCTTAGTTCTATATAATAATTATTTGGAATGACTGGCAAATTATAATTTCTGATTTGGCTTTTAGCGTCCTTTAATAAAACATTGACTTCATTAAGTTGTTGCCTAGCTCTAACTTCATCGTCGTGCATACTTCCAATAACAGTTATTGATTTATCCAGTTTTTCTTCTAACTCAGCTAATCTAATAACTAAATTTTCTACTTCTTCAGTTAGTTTTGAATATGGAAATGTTCGATTGTTAGTATGGCTTTTTAATGTTTCATAATCACGATTTAATTCTAGTAATTCTTTTCTAACTATCTCTAGTGAACTTATATCTTCATCTTTTAAATCATATAGTCTTTTTAAATCATCTAATTGTTCAAATATATCATTTACTAATCTAGTGGTTTTATCTAATTTGTTTTTTAGAGTTTTATCGGCTTCTTCATATTCGGCTTTGATGATTTTTTCTTTTTCAAAATCAGTAAATATTGATTCAAAATAATCAGTTAATACTTTTAAATCAAAAACACTGTCTTCTAAATCCAATACTTTAGCTCGATCTAAAATGTCTTTTATTTTTTTGTTAGCTTCCTCAATATTAAATTCAATATTTAAGTAATCTAGTGGATAACCTTTCTCAGTCATTTTTTGATAAATAGCCTTTATTTCTCCAATTTTCTTTGGCAAAATTCCTTCAGCAATTAAAACAACCGTAGGCATTTCTTCAATAATAACTTCCATATGATTAAGCATTTGTTCGACAGCTTCGACGATTGTACCAACTTCTTCATATTCATTTTTATCCATGATGTTTTCAAAATCTTCAAATCTTCTACTGATATTTTCGAATTGTAATTCTACAGATGGAGCCATATCGCCAAATTCTGACTTAGTATCAAGAAACTTCTCGAAAAGCTCACGATATCTGCTTTTTAGTTTGGTAATTATAGCTCTATTTCTTTCTTCGCTAGTCGTTAATTCCTTTATTTCATCTAATAAAAACTCTGATTTTGTTCTTACTTTATATATTTCCATTTCCAATTTAGCAATTTTATACATCGCACTTTTATAATCGGCTCCCGAAATAGAATATTCCGCTTCAATAAGCATGTCCGTTATTTTAGGTATTTTGGTTTCTTTTATATCATCTAATCTTTCTTTCCAGTCATTATACATAACTTCCAGTTTTTCATTTTTTAAATATGATTCTACTTTAGCAAGTTCTGGTCCAACCGGTGATGAAGCAATTTGATTTTTTTCATATTCTAAATTTTCTAATAATCTCTTATACTTACTTTTCTTTTTGCTTTTTTGAATTTTTAGTATAATCAAAATTAATATAACTACACCAACACATGCCGTAATAGCAGCAAGTAACATTTGATTCATATTTACCACCTACTATAAGTTTAACATATTTTTGTCTAGTTTTGTATTATTTTGTCACTTTTTTAGAATATTAATCATCATTTTTATTATTTATCAACTGAAAATAATAACAATTTTTGGCTATTTTTCAGCTTAGGTTTTTGGTTTTGGTATTGACTTATAAGCTAAAACATAATATAATTAATAACAGCGCGAGAAAAGCAGCGTTATCTTGAAAATTATAATGTGTTTATTTCCTAAAGGGATTATTTGTAACTTTAGCTGCGAAGCGAAGATATTAATTTAATACACCCTATAGTTTGGCAAGATAACCTCTCACGCATGAAGGGAGGAAAACGAAATGGCAAGATATACTGGACCTATGTACAAAAAATCTAGAAGACTTGGATTTTCTGTATTAGAAAACGGTAAAGAATTAGCTAAAAAGCCTTATATTCCAGGAGAACATGGGCAAGATCGTAGAAAGAAACTTTCTAACTATGGTATTCAATTACAAGAAAAACAAAAAGTTAGATTTATGTATGGGCTTAATGAAAAACAATTTAGAAAGACATTTGAAAAAGCTGGTAAAATGAAAGGTGTTCATGGTGAGAACTTCCTTAAATTACTAGAGAGTCGTTTAGATAATTTAGTTTATCGTATTGGTTTTTCTACTACTAGAAAAGGTGCAAGACAATTAGTTAACCACGGTCATATTACTGTTAATGGCAAAAAGGTTGATATCCCATCTTACATTGTTAAACCAGGAGATGTTATTAGTTTACCAGAGAATGACAAGGAAATGGCAATTGTTAAAACATCTTTAGAATCCTTACAAAACAGAGTCGAATTCATTTCTTATGATGATAAGAAAATGGAAGGCACTTATGTTAGAATGCCTGAACGTAGTGAATTAAATGCGGATATTAATGAAGCCTTAATTATTGAATTCTACAACAGATAAAATTGGAAATTATTCCAATTTTTTT
>CAZZCM010000073.1:0-4247 GCA_964652445.1 uncultured Muribaculaceae bacterium
TGCTATAATAGTAAAAAAATTATATTTTATGAGGAGGTAATCATTATGTTTTCTTTTGTTGCAATATTTGTACCAAGCATTTTAGGTGTTGGGGTTATTGAATATTTTAAGAAAAATATTAATTTGAAAAATTCTATTTATTATTATGCAATTTTATTAGCTTTTTCTAACGTAATTAATGTTGTTGTATCATATTGTTTGTTTGATGTAAGTTCAAGCATTGCAATTATATTAGATAGTGCTCCGATTTACTTTTGTAAATATATTGTGGTTTCTATATTAGTAAACTGTATATTGGCGTTTTTAATTGTTTTATTTGAAAAAAATATATCTTTTGAAGTTGAGGTTGTAAAAAATGAAAAGAAAAAACACAATAAAAGAAAAAATATGTAAAATTATAATTTATTTATTACTATTTATATCTATACTTATATTTTCTTTAACTAATTATATTAGCAAAACTTTTTCTAATGTTTCATTTGAACAAATATTATTTACTATTAGTAGCGCACAGGGGACAAGTAGTGATGTTATTCTAAATGGTTTATTGTATGTTTTAAAATATATAGGTGTAGCTATTATTTTTATCATTTTATTAAAAGTATCGTCAAAAGTATTTTTTAATAAAACGACTTTGTTATCAATTAAAATTGGAAAAAAGAAAATTTGTTTTAGTATAATTCCTCTTTCCAATGTTTTCAAGATTGTTTTCTTTATTTTAATATTGTTGTTTACTATCATATTCGCCTTTTTCAAATTAGATATTTATAATTATTTAAAATATAATGTAGAATCTGATTTTATTGAAAAAAATTATGTTAATCCAAAAAAGGTAGAAATAACGGCTCCTAAACAAAAACAAAATTTAATTTTTATCTACGTTGAATCTTTAGAAAGCACATTAGTAACTGAAAAAAATAATGGAGCATTTAAAAATCAAATTATTCCTAATTTGGAAGATATTGCATTGAACAATATTAATTTTAGTAATAATAATGGAATAGGCGGAGCATTTATGGCTTATGGTGCATCTTGGACTATTGCTGGCATGACTGGATCTTCATCAGGGTTACCTATTAAAATTCCTATAGACGCAAATGCCTATAAAAATTATGGGGAATTTTTACCTGGAGCTTATAGTTTGGGTGAGATTTTAAAAGATAATGGTTATAATAATTACCTTTTACTTGGTTCTGATGCTACTTTTGGAGGCAGAAAAGATTATTTTAGTTATCACGGAAATTATAATATTTATGATTACATTTATGCAAAAGAAAATAGCTGGATTGATGAAGATTATTGTGTTTGGTGGGGCTATGAGGATAGTAAACTTTATGATTTTGCTAAAGAAGAACTAACTAATATATCAAAAAATGATAAGCCATTTAATTTTACAATTTTAACAGCAGATACTCACTTTATAGATGGTTATGTTGATGAACAGTGTCCAAAATTTGAGGGTTATAAATATTTAAATGCTTATAATTGTACTGATTATTTATTATCTAATTTTATTAAATGGATTGAAAATCAAGAATTTTATAAAAATACAACAATTGTTATAGTAGGAGATCATCTAACTATGCAAAGTAATTTCACTGATATGTTCGAAGTAAAAAACAAAAGCAATTATACAAGAACTATCTATAATGCTTTTATAAATTCCAGAAAAAAAGCTAATAACAATATTTGTAAAAATAGAACTTTTAATACTTTTGATTTTTATCCTACAACCTTATCTTCTTTAGGTTTTAATATAAAAGGTGATAAGTTGGCCCTTGGAACTGATTTATTTTCTGGAAAGAAGACATTAACTGAAAAATATGGAGTTGAAGAGGTCAATGAGGAATTGAAAAAGAAATCTACTTTTTATAATAAAAAACTATTAGGAAGCACCTATGAGAAGATGAAACAAGGTAAATAAAAGAAGCAGAAAGTTAAAATTTATTATGAGCATAAAATGATAGATTTTCTATCATTTTTTTTGTATAATGGTTATGGGTGAGTTTGTATGAAAAGAGTAGTAGTTGGGATGAGTGGTGGAGTAGATAGCAGTGTAGCAGCTATTTTACTTCAAAAAGCTGGTTATGAAGTTATTGGATTATTTATGCGTAATTGGGATACTAGTGTAAATGGAGATTTTTTAGGTAATCCTGATTTAAATAACGACATATGTCCGCAAGAACAAGATTATAATGATGCATTAAAGGTTTGTGAAAAATTAGGTATTCCACTTCATCGGGTTGATTTCGTAAAAGAATATTGGGATTATGTTTTTACTTATTTTTTAGATGAATTAAAAAAGGGGAGAACTCCTAATCCTGATATAATGTGTAATAAATATATTAAATTTGATATGTTTGCGAAAGAAGCTATTAAGTTAGGGGCAGATTATATTGCTACTGGTCATTATGCTAGAATGATTGATGGCAAGCTGTTACGTGGTGTTGATTCTAATAAAGATCAAACTTATTTTCTATCGCAAGTTTCTAATAAACAGCTTGAAAATGTTTTATTTCCTATTGGAAATCTCACAAAACAAGAAGTACGCAAAATTGCATCTGAATATGGTTTAATTACAGCCGATAAAAAAGATTCTACAGGTATTTGTTTTATTGGTGAACGTAATTTTAAAAAATTTCTAGAAAATTATTTACCAAACATACCAGGTGATATTGTGAATATTGATACTGGCGAGGTTTTAGGTAAACATATTGGACTTATGTATTATACGATAGGCCAAAGACGAGGCTTAAATATTGGTGGGACTCAAGATAGATTATTTGTAGCCAAGAAGGATTTAGATAATAATATTTTATACGTGGCTATGGGTGATGAAAATAAATATTTGCTTAGTTATGAAGCAATTATCGAAGATGTCAATTTATTAGATGATTTACCAAACAAATGTACAGCTAAATTTAGGTATCGCCAACCGGATAATAAAGTTTTTGTTTCTAAACTAAATGATGGAAATTTATTAGTTAAATATCCCCAAGGTGTTAAAGCAGTAACTCCTGGGCAGGCATGCGTGTTTTACAACGGCGATGAATGTTTAGGTGGCGGAATTATTAAAAAAGTTAGTTAAAGTATATTTTTATTATATACTTTTTCTTTACATTTTACTTGACATTTTTTAGGGTTATGATAAAATTAATAATAGGGGAGGATTTAATTATGGAAAGATTAAATGAAATATTAAAAGAACTAGGAATTTCAAAAGTTAAATTAGCAAAATGTTTAGGCGTATCTAGACAAATGATATATAATTATTTAGAACTAGATGATATTAATAAATGGCCAAAAGATAAAAAAGTTATTTTATTAAACATTTTAGGTGTTAAATCAGCAGATGAAATTAGTAATATTAAAGTAGATACTGATTATATAATGGATGTTGAAACACGCGTTAATAGTTTATTTGAAAATACAAATAAAAGCGATGTAACTGATACAAACATTATATTTAGTGGTTTAGAACCAAAACAAAAAGAATTATTACATAATATCATTGATGAACTAAAGGAACGTTTAAGTGATGATAAGGATGATAATGCATATAATTCTATATTATATTTATATCATTATTTACAAACAATGGAGAGTTCTAAAGAACTTAAATATATTTTAGCCTATATGTCTAAAGCAGCTGGTTTTACAAAGCCATATGAATTTGTATATGATGAAAATGAGCAATTTATATTTGAAAGTATTTTATTCTCTGCTATAACATTATATCATGGTGGTAGCGCTAGCAAATCTAAAATTGCAGCCACTCATAAACGCTTCGTGGCTCAAATCGAGCAAAAGTTAGAAGATAAGATGAGTCGTACATTAGAGATTAATTCAGCTAAAGTACAAGCCTTAAAAGAATTAGGATATACCGGTATTGATGAATCTAATGCAGCTGAAGTATTAGCAAAAATAGTTGAAATTCAATCTAGAAAAGTTGGTAATTAAAACATCTAATTGCCTCTTTTGTTTACAGTAAAGTATATTGAAATAGGGTAGTAGAAGGGACTGTTTGTATATGGATTATGATAAATGGGGATCATTTTTTTCGTCTTTTTCTTTTATAGTATTTTTTGGCTTATTCTTATTATTAATAATCTTAAGCTATAAGAAAAAAGGAAATATAAAACAAGAAGATGTTACATCAATTCAAAAGTATTTTAAAAAAATTTTATGACAGATTGTGAAATAGATTTTTATTATATTATATTAGGAACTAGGTCCGTAATAACTTG
>CAZZCM010000074.1:0-4246 GCA_964652445.1 uncultured Muribaculaceae bacterium
GGATACAAACATTTGATTATGCACTTTGAGATAAATTTACAAAATAGTTTGCGTGGCTTTGGGAAAAGTATACTTATACTATAGATGATTTAGGTAAAAATAGGATTATTTTAAATAATATAGGATGATTGGGACGAGTTATGATAGCTCGTTTTGGTGTGTCAATAACCGTAAAATAGCAAATGTTTACTTGTTTTGTTGGTAGAAGTTAGATATAATGAAACTATAGATAGATTATAAAGGTGAGGAGGTCTTTGGTAAGAATGAAAGTGTTTAATTTTGATGAGGAGATAAGTTCTCAAACAACTGAGGAATATAGTAGATTGTTAGGTGAGTATGAAAGGCTAAATGAGGAACAAAAACAGGCGATTATTCTTTATAAGTCTGTAGTATTTGTTTTTATGAGACAAATAATGAATGTACAAGGGTATGAACATTTAACTATAGATGAGATATTTGGACAATTAAAAAATTCTTCGGCATATGATGAATTGTTAAATGACCAAAAGGCAATATTTGAAATTAAAAATATTGCTAAAAATATGTCGGAAATTCCTTTAGGCGGTTTTTTGAAAAAATCATTATCTTTGTACCAAGGAGAAAGTCAGAATCATGATGATTCGTTAAAACAGTTGTTAAATGATTTGATTCCTTATTGTAAAACGTTAAGCCAAGCATTTCAAAGTTTAACTTTAAATGAGGATATGGAAGTTTATAGGGGAACTGTTGATGTGGATGATAAAAATGAATTAACAAATTCAAAAATAGTATCTACTTCGTTAGCTAAGGATGTTGCCTGTAATTTTCTTCATTCACCAATATTTGAAAACGAATTAAATTTGGGAAGGATTTATAAGCTAAAAGTAAAAAAAGGTACCCATGTTTTAGTTTGTCCAATAGGGTTTGAAAAAGGAATGCAGATAAAATCAAATCAATTAGAAGTATTGTTTGAGGCTGATGAAACTAATTTTTATATAGGTAATGAGGAAAGACAAAAAACCATGTATTCGTTAGGGGGAATACCGTTTACTGTAGATTACTGTGAGGGTGTTGTATTTCCTAAGGATATGTCTTTTTATACAGAGGAAGAGATTATGCAAGATATGGTCCAAGTAAATCCTAGTATAACTGCTGAGGAATTATTGAACCAAATAAATGGTTTTTATGAAAGCGAAGAAGTAGGGCAAAAAATTATATAGTGGGAGGAAGTATAATGGAAAAAGTTGAAATAACTGAAGAAGAATTTAAACAAATTTTAAAGGAAGTCAACAATAAACTTGATTTGAGTACTATGAATAGTGAAAGGATTGAAGGACGTGTAATTACTGTTGTTAATCAAGTACTTTCAAAAACTTCTGGTGGAATTATGATGAGTAAAAAGGATCATACTGCAGAAGATTATCAAGGCACTTATTATAGTGAAGAAGACTTTCTGAAGGGGCTTGTTGACTTAGCTAATCAAAAAATTCAAACGTCACATTTTCAAAAGGTTGGAAAAGTGCAAGTAGACGAGACAGCTGTAAATGATGCCTTGAAAAAATTTAGTCAATTATATGTTGCGGCTAAACAAACGCAATTAGAAAAACAGGATTTTTATACGGTTTCACGTTCGGATGAAAATACGACTGAAATAAATAATGCGGGTGGATTAATAACTAAGAAATCTGACGAAAAAATGGTTCAAGAAGGTAGATATATTGATGAGGGGTATGCTCAAGTAGTTATTGATAATGTAATTGTTGTCCCAGCTGAAGAACCTATGCCTATTGTGCCAGAGAAAACTAAAATTATTCAAGAACCAACGCAAGAGGAAGTTGAAAGGGCTATTGAAAATATTTCGCAGCAGCCAAATTTTAAAACTGGATTTACAAAACCAAGATTAAGTGAAAAGGCTAAGGAAAAATTAAAAGAGGTTGCTCAAAAATTTACTAAAGTTTTGATAATTCCTATGTTGGCAATGTCAATGCCTGTAACGGCGGTAAATGTAGATGATATAAGTCCTCAAAGTATTGATGAGGGGGTTCCTATTGTTGAAGTGGTAAATGATATAGGTGATACGATAGATGAGACAGTCAATGATTTTGGTGGGAACAATATTTTAGAAATAGGCGATGTGGTCCAAATGAATAATGGTGACTCATATGATCATAATAGCCAAGCAAATGATGGGATTAGTGGACAAGTAGGGAGCAATCCTTATCGTGAAGAAGGTCTTTATACTGTTGATGTTATAGCTGTTTTGGATGCAAGTACTAATGAAATATTAGGCGTTGTTCAAGAGGCTGGAGATAGTTTGGATAATGCTTTAGAGCAAGCCGGCTTAACTATGGAAGATGTCAATAGTGGAAAAGTGGTGGTTAGGTATAATGTTGATGAAGGGGTAGATTTAAATAGAGATGCTGCCGCTGGTTGGGTAACCTATGATAAGAATACATATCAGGATTTACTTAATATTACTACTATAACAATAGGTGATAATGTCCAAGTTCAAAATAATAGTTTAGGAGGTATAAGTAGATGATTTTAGAAGAAGGAGATATCATAAATTTAAATTTCAATAACAAGGATTATATTGTGGTAAAGAATATTAGTCATAATGGGGTTAGTTATTCATATTTGATGACTACTGAAAAGCCAGTGGAGGTTTGTATTGTTAAGTTGGCGAATGATGAAAGTGGAAATCAAGTACTTGAAAATGTAACAGATCCTACTGAATTAGAAAAAATTATTGCATTAATAAATTAAGTGTTGGAATGTGAAAAATGTGCAGAATTAATGGTTTTTAATGATAGGGAAAGTTTAGGCTTTCTTTTTTTCTTAACGGGAGTTATTGTTTTATGATTTGTATATTTTAATTCATAAAACCCTAACCCATTCCCGAAATCATGTTAAGTATATATAAGAGATTTTAAACTTTGGGCTAAAAATTATTTGTTTTTAGAGGGGTGGGCGTATAATAGAACTATATAAGAAAAAATGCTGCCTCTTTTTTGTATTCTTTAAAAATAAATTGAATATATTAATATAGGTGATATATATATGGATACAAAAGAAAAGTTTAAAGATTTTGTTAGAAAAAATCCAGTTTTACTAAAACACGTAAAAGATGGAAGTATGACATGGCAAAAGTTTTATGAGATTTATGACATGTATGGTGAAGATGAAGTGGCTTGGAAAGATTATTTGACGGTGGGGGCTGCTACAACATCAGCAATGGCTTCATTTGATTTGATGAGATTTTTAAAAAATCTTGATTTAGATAGTATACAAAATGGTGTGAATAGTATGCAGAGGGTATTAGGTCTTCTTCAAGATATGTCTTCTAGTAAAAGTAATACTGAAACACCAAGAAAACCTAGACCACTTTATAAACATTTTGAAGATTAATGAGTTTAGATTTACAGTATAAAATAAAGGAAAATGAATACTATCTAAGACATTTAAGACAAAATTCTAATTGGTATAAACTGTTAAATAGAAATCCAGCTAATTTTAGGGCTTTTGAAGAAGAAGTAAGGGAAGTATATAAGTTAACTAAGGCTGATAGAATATCAAGAACTCTTGATACAATTGAAATGCTGGAAAAAGTACTATCAACTTTGAAATAAATGTGTTAAAATGTTTTTGGTGATGCAAATGCGAGTTATTAGTGGGAAGTATAAAGGCAAAAAATTACAAGGTTTTGGTATTGAAGGTACAAGACCAACTATGGATAGAGTAAAGGAGTCTTTATTTGGAATGCTTCAAGGCTATATTCCAGAAAGTACGTGTTTGGATTTATTTGCTGGAAGTGGGGCTCTTGGGATTGAAGCATTAAGTATGGGTGCAAAGGCTTGTTATTTTATTGAACATAATGAGGTGGCTATAAGGGTATTAACAGAAAATACTAATAATGTTGATGGAGCATATATTTTGAAAACTGACTATAAAAAGTATTTAAAAGAAACTAAAAATAAGTTTGATATAATATTTTTAGATCCACCTTATAAAAATAATTTACTTAACAAATCTTTAAAGTACATTGAGGAATATGAATTATTAAATGATGGTGGAATAGTGGTTTGTGAATATGAGACTGAAAGACCAATAACTAATTTGAAGTTGATAAAAGAGAAGAAATATGGGACTAAATTTGTTCAAATTTTTAGAAACTAGGATTAAAACTAGTTTTTTTTTTGAAAAATTTTCGTAAAAAAAAGGAAATGGGTATATAAATATCGTAGGATATATATGAGAATAGGGATAT
>CAZZCM010000075.1:0-4242 GCA_964652445.1 uncultured Muribaculaceae bacterium
TATATTTCAAAGTTTTTAATAACTATTTAAGACCCACTTCTTCAAAGAAGTCATCCAAAACATCTTCATCATCAGTATAACCACTAACATTAGACACAACCTCTTTTTTCTCAATTCCTAAAGTAAGAGGTGTTCCCCAACTATCATTATCATCAAAATAACTTAATGATGATAATAATGCACTTCTCTCCTCATCAGATAATTGGTCAATTTCAATCACATAAACAGGTATATCTTCCTCTAATGCATACTCATTAATAACAGGTTTAAATTGTAAACAATAACTACAAGTAGTTTGCGCTAAAATCAAAGCAAAAGGATTTTCACCATCATACAAACATTGATATTGTTCATAAGTAATTTCACCTAATCCCTCATATTCATCACTAGGTGTCACCTCACAAGCAAATTTAGCCAATTTAGAATCCTTTAAAAAATCATAAAACTCATCTTCATCATTCAAGAAATTCTCCTTGTATCCTACAACTTTCTCATCCTGAATAACTAATACAACATCCTTCTTAAAAGAATCATCATTATATTTTAAATCTTTCTTAATATTTTTTAATTCCTTACTAGAAACATTTTCCATATCAACATAATAAATTGCATGGTCAATTTTTTTAGCAGCCTTATTCAAAGCTTTCTTATCACTAGAACTCAATTCATCAGCCACAACTAACGCATTCCTAGAATCACTTTCATATAAACACTCATATTGCTTATAATTAATCTTACCTAACTTATCATAATCACCGTCAGCTTTAACCCCACACATAAAAGTCTTATCGGCTTCTGGCCAAAAACTAATTAATAAAATTATGGCCACTACCAAAATGATACCTCCAAATATCATAAATAAACGCTTATTTTCATTCATAACATTACCTCTTTCCATATAATAATACCACATTTTATAAATTTAATCCAGTATATATAAGTGATAATCAAAAAAAAGCCCCAATATAGCTCTTTTTACAAAAAATTATTGAATATTTTGTAATCTCTCTATACGATTAGATGTACTTGGATGCGTACTCCATAAAGAATCCTTTTCCTTTCCTTTAAGCGGATTAACAATAAACAAAGACTCCGTAGCCTTATTAACCTCCATAGGTTCATTTTCAGACTCCAATTTCTCAAGAGCATGAATCAAACCCTCCTTATTACGAGCAATTTGAACCGCACTTGCATCCGCCAAATATTCACGATTACGAGAAATAGCCAACTTAAGTAGTGTTGCAAATACAGGAGATAAAATAATAAACAAAAGCCCCACCACCATTAAAATAGCATTCGCTTTATTATCACTATCCCTGTTATTACCAAAAATTAAACTCCTTGAAAATATATCAGATAAAATAGATACAAAACCAACCATTACAATAGCCACCGTCGATAATAAAATATCATAATTCTTAATATGTGATAATTCATGAGCCAAAACACCCTCAAGTTCATACTTATCCAACTTATTAAGCAATCCCGTAGTTACACAAACCACCGCATGTTCAGGATTCCTGCCCGTCGCAAAAGCATTTAAAGCCGGGGTATCCATAACATACAACTTAGGCAGTGGTAAACCCGCACTTATACATAAAGATTCCAATGAAACATTAAGCTGTAAATATTCTTCACGAGTTGCCTCTCTTGCCCCATTAATACTCAATATTACCTTATCAGAATTATAATAAGAAGCAAAAGCCGAAACACTCGCAAAAACAATTCCAATTAAAGCAGCAACATAAACACTATCAAACAAAAATAAAGATAAAAAATAAATTAACAAAGTAATAAAAGCAAAAAACAAAGTAACAATAAATCCTGTCTTTAACTTATTTCTTCGCACATCCCTCAAAATCATATTACAATTCCACCTTTACCTGTTGCTTTTCATCATCACTAACCTTAAAATACTCTCTTTCCTTATATTTCATCATTTTTGCCATAATATTATTAGGAAAAACAGTAATAGCCGTATTAAAATGCTGAACAGTATCATTATAAAATTGTCTAGCAAACGCAATCTTATCCTCAGTTCCTGTTAGTTCAATTTGCAGATTCCTAAAAATTTCATTAGCTTTTAAATCAGGATAACTTTCAGAAAGCATAAACAACTTATTTAATTGATTACTAACCTCTTCACTATTCTTAGCCTTTTCACTCATAGTATTTGCCCTGTTTCTAGCATTAATCACATCAATTAAAACCTTACTTTCATAAGAAGCATAACCCTTAGTAACTTCAACCAAATTTGGTATCAAATCAGCTCTTCTTTTTAACTGATTATCAATTTGTGACCACGCATTTTTACATCTAATATTAAGTTTAACCAAATAATTATATAAAATAACAATAGATACAATAATTACAACAATCAATAAAATCCATTCCATAATTAACCTTCTTTCTCATAACTACAGTTATAATACCATATGTAGATAACTTTTACAATAAATACCACCATCAAAACCTAATTTTATACTTAAATTCATTCGCATTAGCCCCCATAAAATATCCCTTATAACTAGCCCTAACTACCTTATATCTTTCCATATCTTTTCTTTTAAGTAACCTTAACTTCTTTTTTATCCTTTTCTTAGATTGATTATTAATTAAAACAATTAACTTTTTACCTTTTAAAATAAACTTATATCCTAAAAAATTAATTCCTTTATTTAAATCATATATTTGCGTTTTTTTATTTAATTTAAGACCTAACTTATTAACCTCAACCTCAATTTTGCATAAACAAGATTTCAAATAATTTAAATCATGATGAATTAATAAAAAATCATCCATATAACGAACATAATATTTAATATGTAATTTTTCCTTAATAAAATGATCCAAACTACTTAAATAATAAATAGCCAAAATTTGACTAGTTTCATTACCAATAGGTAACCCTTTCCCACATTCATATCTTGGAATACCATCAAGATCATTTAAAGTCCTAGAAACATCCATAGCATTTACCTTAACCACCCTTTCTTTTTCTTTCTTAATAGCCTTATCAATAAACATATTAGTTCTACCACCATCAGTACTACAAACAATTTCTTTAATTAAATCAAATAACTCTTTATCCTCTATATCTTTTTTTAACTTATTCAAAAGTATCTTATGATCAATATTATAAAAATATTTACTAATATCACATTTTAAAACATAAACCTTATCATAATTTAATTTAATTTTATTAATATATTTTTTAAAATAAAATACTCCCATTTTAGTACCCATATCTTTTCTCGTCGCAACATTAGTATTAATTAGTTTAGGCTCTAAAACAGGAATTAAAACATATTTACTAACTAAATGATTAACAATTTTATCAGTCATAACTTCACTCATAATAATTCTATACTTAGGCTCCTTAATCAAAAAAATATTATAATCAGAGTGTTTATATTTTCTATAACGAAGTAAATCCAATATATGAATCATATTAGCTGAAAAAGCTAGTTCAAAACGAACTAGTTTTCCCTTATGACAAGTATTTTTATAAATATTTTCATAAACATCTTTTAACTTCTCCAAAGATATTATGTCGTCATACCTTATCATTTATTAGTAACCTCTTTTAAATAATAATTACCATCACTTTTTTCATAAACATAAACCCTAATAGTGCCCTTATCCAATACATTACTTATTTCATCATCACTATATGCTCCAATTTCTTCATTACTTAAATTATAAACCTTATCATCCTTAACATATCCAAAACTAACATCAACCTCTAAAGAATTATTATTATAACTATAACCATATAATTTAGATACATACTTATACTCACTACACTCAGATTTCTCTCTAACAATACCACTGTCAGTTAAAGTATATTTATAACCATCATAACTATAGCCATCAATATTTAAACCATCAGAAGCACTTAAAACCTTATCCACTGTACTGTTATAATCAGCTAAAGAAATATTATCACTTAAAATTTTATCATTTTTCATTTGTGAAAAAACTAAATATGAAGTAGCATTCTCTACAGAACTTATATCAGTACATTCATCAGCTTTAATATTTTCATATAAAGCATCAACCGTATCATGTTTAACACTTACCTTTTTAATAGCCACATCCTTAGGTCTTAAAAAGAATGCAACTACAATAACAATTACCATTATTACTAGTACAATACCCAATACAATAATTTGTTTCTTTTTCATTTTTCTTCACCTTTCATCAAACCATAAACCATTTTTCTTATCTCTAAGAGAAATC